>JBNMKP010000018.1:0-12329 GCA_050874405.1 bacterium | reverse complement strand
TAGTTGAGGAACTTTTCTAAAAATAATTTCAGTATCATTTAGAAATTCTATTCCGTAACCAAATTTTTCGAACTTATCAATATGTTCTTTTATCAATGCAGCATCAGTTGAAGACAATTGAATTCCATCTGATACAAACAACATTTGAGATACAATATTTTTTTCAGATTTTAATTTTTCATAAATATATCTTTCTTGTGCAATATGCTGATCAACAATTTCCAACCCCTCATCAGTTTCAACAAGAATATAGGTATCATGATATTGACCAACAATATTTTCTTCCAGCTCAACTGCCTGTGGCTGAGATGGCATTGCAAAACTTTGTTGCTTAAATGAGTCACCACCACCAAAAGGAGTAGGTCTTTTAGCAAGTGGATTTTCTTCCAATTTTTTCATTCCTAAATCAGAAACATACATCGTATCAGTTTTTTCATCAAGATAAATATCTTTCTGACTTTGTGTGAAGTCAATAATTTGAGAATCTTGCTCCGTAGGTCTGTTATAGCTAAAACTTGGAGTATTATAATCAAATTCCGATTTCGAAGATTCTTTATAATTTGAAAGTCCTGCTTCTATTGCTGAATAAATGAAATTGAAAATCTGGTTTGGATTTTTATAACGAACTTCTTTTTTCGTAGGGTGAACATTTACATCAACATCATGTGGCGGAATTTCTAAATTCAAAACAACAAATGGGTATTTGTTACTTGCAGTAAGGTTTTTATAAACCATATCAATTGCTTTTTGAAATATCGGACATTTTACCCCTCTGGAGTTTATATAAAGATGATAACTTTTTTTGCTTGAACGAGTATAATCCGGAGTACTTACAAACCCGCTTATTTTCAAACCTGAAAGTTCATCTGTCTTCAAAACTTCTTTTAAATTATTTGTCACATCAGATGAGTAAACTTCTTTGATTGTTTGAGTTAAATTATTTTGCCCTGTTGTCTTCAAAACAGTTTTACCAAATTTTTTCAACTCAATTGAAACATCTGGGTGAGATAAGGCAATAGATTGAACAACTTCTTGAATATAAGAAAATTCGGTATTAGAACTTTTCAAAAACTTCAATCGAACGGGAACATTATAGAATAAGTCTTTAATGTCCATAATTGTTCCAATTGCGCAACCGGTTTCTGTTTTATGAACCTCAGAATTTTCGCAAGATACTTTTGTTCCTGTATCAAAATCTTTAGTCCTTGTAATACAAGTAAGTTTCGCAATTGAAATTATACTAGCAAGGGCTTCCCCTCTAAAACCAAGAGTATGAATATCAAATAAATCATCGTCTTCTTGAATTTTACTAGTTGCGTGTTTTGAAAACGCAAGCATTATATCATCTGGGTGAATACCGCAACCATTATCTGCAACCCTAATATCTCTGCACTCATTCGTAATTTCAATACTTACACGAGTTGCACCCGCATCTATTGAATTTTCGGTCAATTCTTTAACAACAGATGCAGGACGTTCAATAACTTCTCCTGCCGCAATTTGATTTATTAAGTGTTTTGATAATTGTTTAATTCTTGCCATTTTCTCTACTTCTTTTGTTGATTTCAAACTCTCCTAATCAATCTCCAATTTCAATCTACATCAAAAACAAAATCATCTGAATGTTTGATTACAAATTTGAAACAATTTTATAATATTGATTTATACAATAAGACTTGGACAAATATAAATAAAAGATTGCGGGGAACATTTTGGCAAAGAATTCTATATTAAATTTGAAACTTAAACCAAAGAAAAAAGCAGACTTACAGATTGTTAAAGAATCTGAAGTTAAGACCACCAAATACAGTGATATTAATTTAAAACGTTGGAGAGATTACGGACATATTTTGACAGGTACATTGTGGCAATTTCCATCAAGATTGAAAGAACACGGACATTCAAACGAATACCACGGGAATTATATTCCTCAAATTGCACAACAAATGTACGAAAGATATACAAAAAAAAATGATGTAGTTCTTGATTTATTTTTCGGATCCGGAACGTCTGGTATTGAAGCAATAAACATGAATAGACGTTGTATTGGTGTTGAATTAAAAGACGACTTAGCTGAAAGTGTTTCAGAAAAATTCACCCCAAAACAATTAGTAACAGATGTGAATATAATTTGTGCAGATTCAACAAGTGAACTTGCCGTTGATAAAGTTAAAGCAAGACTTGAAATTATGGGAGAAGAAAAAGCTCAATTCTTGATGCTTCACCCACCTTATGATGACATTATCAAGTTTTCAGACAAAAAAGAAGACTTATCAAACTGTGCATCAACTGAAGAATTCTATGATATGTTTGAAAAAGTTGCCAAAAACGGTTATGACTTATTAGAAAAAGGTCGTTTTGCATGTTTGATTATTGGTGATAGTTATAAAAATTCGGAAGTTCAACCTCTTGGTTTTGAGTGTATGAACAGAATGAGAAAGCTTGGTTTTATTTTAAAATCAACAATAGTTAAAGATATTCAAGGTAACGAAAGAGGCAAAGGCAGAACTGCTAATTTGTGGAGATATAGAGCATTAGCAGGAGGTTTTAGCATCTTTACTCACGAATATATTTTCGTATTCCAAAAACCTTAGTTATTATAAAATTATTTTTATGAAAAGCAGGGCGATATCAAAGATATTGCCCTGCTTTAGATTATGACTAAATTATTCTTCACTTTCACCGATTGGAATAGTTACAACATAATAATTACCATCGGTTTCTTTAGTTAAATCTTTCAATTTTACATTTTCACCAAACATATAATTTTGTTGGAATTCAGAAATTTGTTCATTATTTTTTGATTTTCTGATTGAACGACCACGGATTGTCAAAATATTTCCATTCGTCAAAACTTGAACATTATTTTCATTGTTATCAAAAGCTCGTAAATCAATAATTACTTTATAGTAATCTTTAGTTTTTTCAAAATGGATTACATTTGCAGCTTTGTGCATCATTTTACGGTCAGCTTTGAACATATTATCCATTGATTTCATATCTTTCATAACCATTTGTTCAAAATTTCTTGGTGACATAAAAGGTCTGTTCATCATCATTTTCATATGCCAATCCGCAACTGTATAAAAAGCACAATATGCACCTAAAAATATCAAAACTCCAATCACAATATGTTTCATTATTGGGTGATTTACACACATTGGGTGGAAATTTTCTCTATTTTGTTTTTCTTCATTTAATTTATCTTCTTCCATAATTTTCTCCTTTCGATTTAATATTATTTATTTAAGTATTTTTTGCAATAACTAACAGGGCAAGCCCTACCGACTAATAATACATCTAATTTTTCAAGATATTTTTACTTGATAAAATCAAATTGGCATGCTATAATATGGTGAAGAAAGGGTTAGTTTTATGGCTAAAGTTTTGGTTACAATGCCTGATGAATTTTTAAATAAAGTAGATGGATTAGCTGATTCAGAACGTTGCTCAAGAAGTGAATTAATAAGAGAAGCTTTGAAAAATTATATGAGAAGACTTTCTAAACAACAATTGAAAGATGCTTCTCGTAATGCTGAAATTTTAGAAGATATTTTGAGCTAATAGTTATTAAATTCTTTAATAAAACTATCTACCCATTTTATTAAATTCGGAATTTCGTAAGGTTTCGGAAGGTATAAGTCTGCGCCTGTATTCAATACCAATTCTTTATCATGGATTATTGAAGTTACGATTACTTTTGTATTCTGGAATTCTTTTTGCTGTTTAATTTTGTAGCATAAATTCAACCCGTTTTTCTTTTCTAAATCGCCCGCATCAATTATCACAAGTGCAGGAATTTCTTCATTTTCAGGCATTTTATATTCGTTGATTATTTTAGTTTTATAACCTTGAAGATTTAAAATTGTATTCAATAAAATACTCAATGCTTCATCTGTTTCAAAGATAAAGATATTATTGTTGTAAGCTTTTTCAAATACACTATTCTCACCTTCAATCTTTGGTCTTTCGATTAGATAATTTGATTTATCAGGAAGATTTGCCATATTGTGAAGTTGCAACAAATTATTCAAAACTTGTGAAGAATCTTTGTATTTTTTAAATTCATCAGATATCACACTAATTGTTGTATGAACAAAATTTGCTCTACGACCGGCGAATTCATCACCTTGCAAAATCATATACCCTCTTTCGATATCGTGTTCTGCATAGAATTTATTTGAAACTGTATCAAACGCAAAAGTCAAAAATCGAGCAAGTCTTTCGGCTTTTAGAGTATCTGTTATAACAAGACAAACATTTTCTGACAACTGACCAATATAATCATTTTTATCCAAAGATGCTTTAATTATCGCAGTATAAGTTTGTAACAATTTGTCAGAAGCAAGTTCTGTATAAACCTCTTTATAACTATCAAAATTTTCAATACTGATATATAACATTGCCCAACTATTTTCGGACAATTTTCTCTTTATTGCACGGAGAGTATAATTTCTGCTTGGAATAAGTTTTTTCGAGTCTAAATTAGATTCATATTCTCTTCTAAGATGTGCGTTAATTCTTACCTTGAATTCTTCTGAATTTACTGGTTCAGATAGGAAATCATCAGCTCCACTATTTAGAACATTTATTCTGTCGCTAAAATCTGCAGATTTTGACATTGCAACAATAATTGGGCGCATGTTGTAAGTCAACGCCCTGACTTGACGACAAAAATCAGACAAATCATTATCAAAACTATCAGAAATTATTATCAAATCAGGTTCTTTATCTTGGATAATTTTGACAGCACTTATCAAATCTTTTGAAACAATTACACTATTTGTTTCAGATTCCAATAATTTTTTATATTTGGTTGATAGTTCAAGCCTTTTATCAATAATAAGTGTTACTGATTGCATTTTATCCTCGCTTGTTCTTCTATACTTTTTATTGGGAATGAAACTGTAAATCTAATTCTACTTAATTCAGAATTATCATTCATTTTTTCAGATTTTACAGAAATAATTCCGTCCATTTTTTCAACAAGATTTTTTGTTATATATAAACCCAATCCGCTACCTTGAACCTTTCTGGTCAACGGATTATCTATTCTTGCAAATTTTGTAAAAATCTTGCTGTAGTCTTTTTCATCAATACCAATTCCAAGATTTTCAACAGAAATAACGACATTATCATTTTCAACATTTGCAAAAATTTTTGTTGAGGAATTATCTGGAGAATATTTTGCACTATTTTCAATCAAATTAGTCATTATTTGTTGAAATTTATCTTTATCGACAAAAATATTCGGAATATTATCACTACACTTAAATTCAAAACTATGATTTTTGTATTGATTTTTTACGATAGAGATAGTTTGCTCAATTGGTGTTTTAACTTCAACTGACTTATAAAACAAGTGATTATTACCGGCCTTTAATTTTGTAACTGAAAGCATATTTTCTACAAGATGAATAAGTCTATTTGATTGTTCTTCTATAATTTTTATAAATTTTTTCTTACTATCATCATCTAACTTGTCCCAAGAAGCAAGCATAGTTTGAGAAAAACCTCGAATAGATGTCAATGGAGTTCTCAACTCGTGACTCACTGTAGATATAAAATCTTCATAATTTTGTTCTAAATCATTATTATCCATATTCGTATTATAACAAATTATTCATTTATATATATAAAATTAACAATATTTTAAGGGTTTGAGTTTATTTCAATTATCGGAATGATTGATTTTGAAGAAAAAAATATTAAAATGAGAGTATGAAAAAATTATGGCTTGGAATATTCTTAATATTTTTTGCAATTTTTGCTGTTAACCCAATGTTATATGCAGCAGAACAACAAGCAACTTCATACCCCGAAGATGTTGATGCTCAAGAAATTGCAGATGATGAATATACAGAAGATATTGATATTGAACAAATGTACCGAGACATGCCTGTTCCGAATTTCAAATATGTGCATAACATTGACCCTGGAGAATATCAAGACATAATGTACTCAACATGGTCACCATATCCACTATTCAGACTTACAGCACCACTATATTTCAAAACAATTGTAATTGAACCGGGGTATTATCTTTTGACCCCACGAGAACATGATGGGGCTTGGTTTATGCTATTTAAAGAAGCAGGAAAGATAAAATACATCGTTCCTTGCTACAAAAAAGAAATGGTTCCGATGGATTTTTACAAAAACCATTTGCCACAAGTCAAAATGACTAAACCACAACTTATTAGAGAAAAATTCTTAAATATGGTTGGTAAAAACGTAAAAAGTTCAAAAAGACAACCAATACCAGATACATATTTAGAAGCAGATGACTTGAATAACAATTTTGTTTCAATAATCGTTTATTGGGGCAATTACAGATACTATTTTGTTTTACGTACAATCCAACTGTAGTATTTATTTTATAGATTTCTTGTAATAAAATATATTTACAAAAATTATTGGAGGAAAAACAATGAAAAACATTATAAAAATTTTTATGGCTATAGCTTTAATTTTTGGTGGACTTGGAGCTTTTGCAAACTACTTCAACCCAAATTTAGATGTCCACGAAGTTCGAGCTAGTCACATTCTAGTAAAAACTCGTCCTGAAGCAATTAAAATTAAAAAAGAAATTGAAAGCGGACAAATATCATTTGAAGATGCAGCAAGAGAATATTCTCTATGCCCATCAGGTCAAAATGGTGGAGATTTAGGATATTTCAACAGAAAACAAATGGTTCAGCAATTTTCTGATACCGCATTTGATCTAAAAGTAGGACAAATTTCTGATCCAGTCGGAACAAAATTCGGTTGGCATATTATTAAAACCACAGGAAAAAGATAAACACTAAAGATTTTCAGAAAAAACTTCTAACTCTTGAAAATCAAAAAAATCTTTCATTGAGATACCAAGACCATTGCAAATTTTCAAAATTGTATATGCTCTTGGTTCTTTCATATTGCGCTCAATTTCACTCAAACCGCCTTTTGAAATACCACTTTGATATGCCAATTGTTCAAGTGTCAATTTATGTTCTTTTCTGAGAGATGAAATTCTTTGACAGATTATTTTATTAAAATCTTGATTAATCATTTGTGTAACATAACTTCATACATGTGAACTTGTATGTTGATATTACTCCAATAAGTTTTTATAATAGTTCATACATGTGAACATTAATAAGGACAGTATTTTTATGAAGAATTTTGGTTTTACGTTAGCAGAAGTTTTAATAACTTTAGGAATCATCGGTGTTGTATCAGCTTTGACAATCCCAGGGCTAATTACAACATACAAAGCCCATCGATTACACACTCAATTTTTAAAATCTTATTCCGTTATTCAACAAGCTTTTAAACAAATGGGCGAAGATGATGTTTCAATCGACCCATCAACTTATCCTAATAGAACATTTTATCAAACATTCATGAAATACTTTGATGGTGCAACCGATTGTGGTTATTACGGAGAGAAATGCACAGGACTAGCAGGCTCAAGTTATGTTTCTTTTGATGGAAAAGATAAAAATGTTTCTGTTACTGAAGATAAAAAATATTCAATTTTCGATGATGGGCAATTCTTACTTAAAGACGGAACATTAATAATAATTGAAAACATGAACCCTCAACTTTGGGTACATGTTGATTTAAACGGTTATAAAAACCCGCCAAACAGATTTGGATATGATTTATTCACTTTTGACTTTTTAGACGGAGAACTCCGCACAATGGGTGACAAGGATACGCAATATCACGATATGGATAAATATTGCAACTTGAAATCAACTACAAAATTTAACGGGATTGCTTGTGCTCAAAAAGCAAAAGAAAATTCAGAATATTTTAAAGACTTAGTAAAAGAAATCAAATAAATAACACAAATTTTATGCTATATTTAAAATCATAAAGGAGAGATTTATGAAAATTGGCATAATTGGTTTAGGTTTGATTGGCGGTTCTATTTATCGTGATTTGCAACGACTTGACTATGATGTTGTTGCGGTTTCGCAATCTCAAAATGGCTCAAACATCTACAAAGATTTTGAAATCTTGAAAACCTGTGACCTTGTTTTTGTTTGCTCTCCAATGAATAAAACTTTAGATATTCTAGACAAATTAGAAAACATTTTATCCGCAGATACAATTGTTACTGATGTCTGCTCTCTAAAAACTTTTGTTTCAAAGAAAAAACGACCATATAAATTCATTCCGTCACACCCAATGGCGGGAACGGAACATCAAGGATTTGAAAACTCAATGACAGGATTATTTAAAGGTAAAAAATGGGTTATAACACCAGTTTTTGGAGAGGACGGAACTTTAGTTGATATAATAAGAGAGCTTGGCGCAGAACCAATCATCACAACCCCAGAAAAACATGATGAAGCTGCTGCATTAATTTCACACATGCCAATGCTTATCGCTCAAGCAATTTTTAAAACCGCAGAAGATAATGAACTCGCACTACAGATGGCATCATCTGGATTTCGAGATATGACACGACTTGCAATGTCAAATGTCGAAATGGCAAATGATATGATTTTAATGAACTCAGACAATATTCAGACAAGTATTTTAAAACTCTACAAATCAATTGGAGATTTGACCAACTCAAACTATCTTCCTCAAATAGAAGAAATTAAATCAAAACGTCAAACAATGTTCCTATAAAATCTATTCCATCACAGGAACAGCACTATTTTTATCCAAATGCAAAATATCTATCATCGTATTTAAGTGGGAAAATACCTCCTTAAACTGAGGAATAGAAAGACTTTGTTTACCATCACTAAGTGCTTGTGACGGATTATGATGAACTTCTACCATAACTCCATCAGCACCTGCAACAAGTCCTGCTTTTGCCATTGGTTCAATCAAATATCTTTGACCAGTGCCATGACTTGGATCAACAATTATTGGAAGATGGGAATATTTTTTGATAACAGGAATTGCAGAGATATCAAGGAGATTTCTCGTAAATGCACTATCAAAACTCTTCAATCCTCTTTCACATAAAATCACATTCGGATTTCCGTTATACATAATATGTTCTGCTGCTAATAAAAACTCTCTGATTGTACTTGCAGGTCCTCGTTTCAAAAGAACCGGTTTATTACATTTGCCAACAGCTTTCAACAAACGAAAATTTTGCATATTTCTTGCACCGATTTGAATTAAATCTGCATATTCACAAACCATATCCAAATCTGCAACGTCCATCAATTCTGTCACAACAAGCAAACCGGTTTCCTCTTTGGCTTTAGCTAAATATTTTAAAGCTTTTTCGCCAAGCCCGTCAAAATCATAAGGAGAAGTTCTAGGTTTAAAAGCTCCACCTCTCAAAAATTGACAGCCCATTTCTTTAGCAGCAATTGCGACTTCTAACAATCCGTTATAATCTTCTTCTACAGAACAAGGTCCAACCATATACACCGGTCGATTTGCTCCACCTATTTTTACACCGTTAGAAAATTCAATAACAGTATCTTCGGATTGTCTATCACGAGAAGCTAATCTAAATGGTTCACGAATAAACTTAATCTTTTTAACACCGTCCATCGCATCAATTCTTCCAGCAGATAGTGTTGTTTTATCACCGAGAGCATCAATTACAGTATGAACATCTCCCTCGTGAACAATTACCTGAAAACCATGTTCTTTTAATAACTCTGTAACAGCTGTAATATTTTCAGCCGTTGCATTCGGCTCCATAATTATAATCATACTTAGCTAACCTCGTTTTTACTTAAATATTAAGTAAATTATAGAAAATAAAAGTTTTAATTCAATCCCCAATTAGCAGAACAACCAAGTTCCTGTTCAATCTTTAAAAGTCTGTTGTACTTTGCAACTCTCTCCCCTCTTGATAATGAACCAGTTTTGATTTGTCCGGAATTCACACCGACAGCTAAATCCGCAATAAAAGTATCCGACGTTTCTCCTGAACGATGAGAAATTACAGTTTGATAGTTATGGCTTTTTGCATAATCAATAGCTTCAAGTGTTTCAGTCAAAGTTCCAATTTGATTTGGTTTAATCAAAACAGAATTTGCTACGGATTTTTTAACACCTTGTTTAATTCTTTTTATATTTGTGACAAATAAATCATCACCAACAAGTTGACAACAATGACCCAAACGAGTAGTCAAAAGTGACCAACCCTCCCAATCATCTTGCGCCATACCATCTTCTATAGAATAAATCGGGTATTTAGAAACTAAACCCTCTAAAATTTCAATAAATTCATTATTCGTATATCCATAATCTCGAATAAAATATCGTCCCTCTTTATAGATTTCGCTAGATGCAACGTCAAGACAAATTTTCACATCATCTGTAGAATATCCTGCACCCTCGATTGCTTCAATAATAAGTTCAATTGCATCAGAATTAGTATCAAGATTAGGCGCAAAACCACCCTCATCACCTACACTTGTTGATAAATTCAATTTCTGCAAAATCTTTTTTAATTCATAAAAAATCTCTGCACCCATTTGAATTGCACAACTAAAACTTTCTGCACCAATCGGAAAAATCATAAATTCCTGAAATTCGAGATTATTATTAGAATGCACGCCACCATTCAAAATATTCATCATAGGAACAGGCAAAGTCCTTGCATTTATCCCACCAAGATACTTATATAATGGCATTTTTAGATAACTTGAACTTGCTTTTGCACATGCAAGTGACACCCCAAGAATTGCATTTGCACCCAAAATACTCTTATTTTCGCTGCCATCAAGTTGAATCATCACCCCATCAATTTCACATTGATTTGTTGATTTTTTACCGATAAGAGCAGGAGCAATAATTTTATTCACATTATTGACAGCTTTTTCTACACTTTTGCCACAGAAATTGTCTTTATTATCTCGAAGTTCAACCGCCTCAAAATCACCCTTTGAAGCACCAGACGGAACTGCAGCAACACCAGAATCTCCGGAATTTAAAACAACTTCAACCTCAATTGTCGGATTTCCACGAGAATCTAAAATTTGTCTTGCTGAAATGTCTTTTATTTGTGAATTCATAAAATTTACCCCTTACTCTAAAGAGAATTTAAAAAATTTTCACAAATATTTCAATTAGTCTTATGAATTAGCCGAACTTTCTAAATATTCAACAATTTCTTGTGGATTATCAACAAAAATTTCAGCACCATGCTCAATTAAAAATTTTCTATCCCTAAAACCCCAAGTCACACTAATACATGGCATGCCTGAATTTTTTGCAGTCATTATATCAACATCAGAATCTCCAACATAAATAGAGCGTTCAACTGATGAATTCAAATCTTTAACAGATTTCAATACCGTATCAGGAGCAGGCTTTTTCCTTATTCCGGCTGCTTCATTCTCACCAGCAGCACAATCAATCAAGTTAGGAAAATATTTTTTACATAATTCTTTTACCGCCAAATCAAATTTATTCGAAACTACAGAAATTTTACAACCTCTAACCCTCAAATCTGTTAACATTTCTATTATTCCTTGATAAGGAGCTGTTTTGTTATACATGTTCTTTGCATAATTTTCTTTAAAAATTTTCAAACATTCTTCAAAATTCGGATTATCTTTACCATCAGGAATAGCTCGTTCAATAAGTTTTGCCACCCCATTACCTACAAAATTCCTAACTTCTTCAATAGTTCTACTAGGATAAGCAAACTGTTTCAATGCATAATTTGTACTATCTGCTAAATCATCAAGGGTATTCAACAATGTTCCGTCTAAATCAAAAATAATTGTATCTCTTTTCATAATAACCTCAAATTTTTATATCTTTATGGTACATTATATTCAAAACATAAAGGAGTGATAAGCATGGATAAAATTTCAGCAGAAGAATATCGCAAAGGTCAAAAATCACTTACAATAATAGTTGTAGCTGTTTTATTTGTAGCAGCAATCATTGCAGGACTTTTAACAAACTACAAACAAGAAACTTTAGTTTGTTCAAAAAAACAAGACTCCTGCTATATAGAAAGAATAAATTTAATCAATCAAAAATCACATAAAAAATTAACCAAATTTTCAAATGTAGAAAGCGTAAGCTATATGCGACAAAAGGTTAAAGGAAATCGTTTTGCAAAAGGTTATTCATCTTATCTTTTAATCTTCAACCTAAAAGACAACAATCCTCTTGTTATCTTTTCAAGCCCATATTTTGATAAAGATGAACTTGATAATGATGTAAAAAATCTAACTGAACAAATAATTCAACAAAAAGAAGAAATAAAATTAAATAGAGATTAAAATTTATACAAATCAATTATAAAAACAATCAAAATATCAATCTTTTGGTTGTTTTTTGTTATTTTTGAATTTTAAAATTTTGAGATAATTATATCCGTTAGATATCCTCTAAAC
>JBNMKP010000017.1:0-12425 GCA_050874405.1 bacterium | reverse complement strand
TCTGTCACGCTTGTTGTGTATGCAAACTTTTTAGTTCTGCCAAAGCCAATTGGTAAATCTGCAAAACTCGGTGTTACTGTATCTCCATCACCGATTATTCCTGCATTTGGATTGTAAGTTAAAATGAGTGTTGCACCATCTGCTAAAATAATTCCAACATTATCACTTTTGTTATCTTTTAAGTTTAAATTCTTTCCTGTTTTTGCTTTTGATACATCATAAGTTTCTCCATCTGTTGTTGTTACGGTCTTTGTTGGCCAACAATCTGCAATGTGAGCAGCATCACATCTGGTACTAATTTTGATGTATTTTGAGAATTCGTCTACAAATTCATTGGTACTTGCGTAAGTTCTTTCTAATCCACCATCAGCTCTCATTAAATCCATAGATTTTGTAATCTTTTGAGCTAAATTTGCTTGTGCTTCAGAATTTTCCCGTTCCGCTACATTTTTTAGTAATGTTGGCATTGTTAAAGCTGCGACTATACCAATTACTCCGAGAGTGATTAGAACTTCTGCTAGGGTAAATGCTAATCTTCTATTTTTATTTACAAGTTTGAAAGCCTCTCTATTAGCGGGTTTTAGACTACCCCCCCCCCGAAAGTAGCTCTATGATTGCATTTTGCATTATTAATCCTTTCTTTTTGTTATTTTGTGAGATTCTGAAATTACTTTAGAATGACAATTATTATTCGTTCAAGATTACGACGTCATTCCGTTTCAATCCATGTCCTATTTGTTCACTGCGCCTCACATTAAACGTGACTCCGAGCCTGCCGATTAGTCCTGCAGACAGCCTATCTACTCGGCAGGCTACTCCGCACTCTGCTCGGCTTGTTTTCCTCGTAATGACAGAGTGAAGTATTTTTATTATACTAGATTTTTCAATGCTTTGCAAGATGGTGATTAAAGTTAAGAGTAATTTTTGCAGATGTAATGTCTTTTGCCTACTTCCAAAATCTCGTAGACTTTATTATTTTCTCGTGGTAATATAAAGCTATGCAATCCGAGTTAGAAACAATTACAATAAGAAGAATGGAGCCGCAAGATGTCGATGGGATTATCGCAATCGAAGAGAAAGCTTATGGCGATCATCATTGGTCTAAAGAGTCTTTTCTAAATGAACTGAACAATGAGCTTGCATATTACTATGTGCTTTTTAATGGTGATGGCGTTTTAGCCGGTTATGCGGGTAGTTGGCACATTTTAGATGAAGCCCATATTACAAATATTGCGATTTCTACGGATTTTAGACGTAGGAAGTATGGCGAAGCTCTTTTGAAACGTATGATTGACGATTGCTACAAAGAAAAGATTAAGTACATAACACTGGAAGTTCGAGTAAGTAATACTCCTGCGATAAATTTGTATTCCAAATATGGATTTACCTCTTTTGGTACACGAAAAGGGTATTATCAAGATAACAACGAAGATGCAATAATAATGTGGACAAAAAATATTTTCTTTGATGAATTTAAAATTCCTTATGAAAAAATTATCAAAGATTTGGAGGAAAAAATAATTATAAAATGACACAAGAAGTCCTAATTCCAAAAATGAAAAGGATTGACAAAAGACAAAGAAAAATTCGTATTCCTTTGTTGAATTTTGCTGTCATAGTTTTTTGCACGATGTTACTTGTTGGTGCAACTTTTGTAAACATTAATATCAAACATTATTATTTGCCGTTAGATTTTTTCTCTAATAAAACTTTGACTCCAGATGATTATATAAAAAGTTTTTGTATAATTCCGCAAATTCCGATTGTAATGTTTATTTGTTCATTTTTAGGACGAAGAATGGCATTAACAAGTATAATTTTTTACATTTTAGGTGGTTTGTTCTTTGCGCCTGTGTTTGCACTCGGGGGTGGAATCCATTATGCAACAGAATATAGCTTTGGATATATTTTAGGTTTTGTTCCGGCAGTAATGATTGCCGGTGGCGCTTTGAGAAAAGTTTATTCTTTTAAAAATATGTTTTTAGCGGCATTTTCTGGGGTGTTAACAATTCACCTTTGCGGAATTTTATATATGATTTTAATTGCACTCATTAAACGTGATGGAAGTTCATTTATTGAGGGTTGGATTTCAGCTCAAAGCGGATTGAAAATTGTTTATGATTTTGTTGGCAGTTTTGTGTTGATTCTTATTGGCAAATATTTTCACTCTGTAGCTAAGTTTATTATGGAATAATTCTAATAATCTTGCCTGAAAGCACAAAATGTGCTACAATGACCACTAAGGACGGTGAAGTTATGAAATTTATTACAGATATACCTATTTTAATCGTTATTTTGGTTTTTATCATTTCTACGGTTTATTGTTTTTCAAAATATGTTGCAACCAGTAGAAATTTGAATATATTATTGAGCTTTATGGCTCCATTCAAGAGAAATGATTTGAATTTCAGATTCAAAGAGATTGATAATTGGATGAAGTCAAATCCTTATGTATCAGCGATTTGGACGGAATTCAAGAATACTCTAGTTTTTTCTGAATCTGTTGCATTAAAGACAAACGATGCAAATTTGACATATCAAGATGTATCTTCAACCGTTCAAAACATTCAAACGACAATGGATCCGTTGTATTTCTTCAATGAAGAAACTTTGATTACTTCAAAATTTAACTTCAAAATGATTCAAACCATTCCTACTGTTTTGACAGGTTTTGGTCCGTTGTTCACATTTTTGAATATCGCAATTGCGTTTGGTAAACTTGATTTCACATCTCAAGAAAAAACAATTGCATCAATTTCAAGCTTTATGACAAGTATGCAGACTGCGGCTTTGGTTTCAGTTGTCGCTGTAGGTTCATCATTGATTTATATTATGATTGAGAGAATTTTGTACAGTAAAATGTGTAAGACTCCGTTAGTAAAAATTCAAGAAATTATGGGCTCATTATTTGCAAGTATTTCGTCTGAAAAATTCTTGTATGAGTTGTTGAGAGAAACAAAAATTCAAAACAATTCTGCTTCAAATTTGATGACAAATATTCCATCTCAATTCAAAACAGCATTCAATGCAAGTATGGCAAGCAATTTAGTTCCTTATTTGGAAAATTTGATTTTCGGACTAAATCAGTTGAATAAACAAATGAAAGAAGTTGCAAAAGCAAACAAATCTTCTGGCGATGATGTAGATGATTTGTTCTAAAAGAGGGTAAAATGGCAATACGATATAGAGGTAAAAAAAGTAGCGACGATGGAGACAATAATAATGTTTTCTGGACGACGATGTCAGACTTAATGTTAGGTTTGGCAATTATCTTTATTACAATGTTTGTACTTGCTATGACAGGTTTTTCACAACAAAATATTGAGCAACAAAAAGTTCAAATGGACGTGTCTGAAAAAATTAGTGAGGGATTAAAGAAATCAAACATTGATGCCGATATTGATAAAATGACGGGTGATTTGAAAATTTCTGACGGAGAGTTATTTGAACTCAATAGCTATGTTTTAACCCCAGAGGGAAAAAAATTGTTAGATAAACTTGCTCCTATATATATTAATACAATTTTTGCGGATAAAGAATTGGCCGGACAAATTGATAATATTGTTATTCAAGGGCATACTGATTCTCAGATGTTTGCGGGTGTAAATTCTAAAGACCAACAGTTTATGAGAAATATGGATTTGAGTTTGAAAAGGGCAAATGCTGTTGCGGAATATATCTTTAACACAGGATATGATAAAAAATATGCAGATGCATTTAGAAAAAAACTTGTTGTTGAGGGTAAAAGTTTCAACGAACCTGTTCTTGTAAACGGTAAAGAAGATTACAACAAAAGCAGACGTGTTGAATTAAAATTGAAAATAAAAGATTGGAATGTATCAACGGCATTAGGTTTGAGGAAAAATTAAAGATGATTGATGAAAATAATATATTAGAAACCATAAATATGATTAGATTGTACAATCTGGATATCAGAACCGTGACATTGGCATTGAGTTTGAGGGATTGTATTTCTGAGGATATTGATAAAGTTTGCGATAATATTTATAACAAAATAAAAAAATATGCAAAAAATTTAGTTGCTTATGCCGATGAATTGGCTGACGAGTATTCAATTCCAATTATTAATAAAAGAATCGCTGTAACTCCGATTTCTTTGATTGGTGAAGCTTGTAAAGAACCTGATTATGTCAGAATTGCGCAAGTTTTGGATAAGGCAGCAAAAGAAGTTGGGGTTAACTTTGTTGGAGGCTTTTCAGCGCTTGTAGAAAAAGGTTTTACAAAGGGTGATAAGTTATTAATCGAAAGTATTCCGGAGGCGTTAGCAAGAACAGAGAGAGTTTGTTCTTCAGTAAATGTTGCATCTTCAAAAGCCGGTATAAATATGGACGCAGTTTTGAAGATGTCTGAAACGATTAAAAAGGCTGCAGAATTGACAAAAGAGTCTGACGGAATTGGTGCGGCAAAACTTGTTGTGTTCTGTAATGTTCCGGGGGATAATCCATTTATGGCAGGTGCATTTTGCGGAATTGGTGAACCTGAATGTGCATTGAACGTTGGAGTTTCTGGCCCTGGGGTTGTGAGAGCTGCAGTTGAAGCATTACCGGAAGATGCTGATATGAGCGAACTTGCAAACAAGATTAAAGAAATTGCTTATAAAATTACATCAACAGGTGAACTTGTAGGACGAAAACTTGCAAAAAAATTAGATATTCCGTTTGGGGTAATTGATTTGTCTTTAGCTCCAACACCGGCTGCCGGAGATAGTGTTGCAGGAATTTTCCAAGCAATGGGTTTAGAACATGCAGGGGCTCATGGAACAACTGCTGCTCTTGCAATGCTAAATGATGCTGTTAAAAAAGGCGGAATTATGGCAAGTTCTCACGTTGGAGGTTTGTCAGGTGCTTTTATTCCTGTTTCAGAAGATGCCGGTATGATTGAAGCTGCGACAAAAGGCTATTTAACATTTAACAAGCTTGAAGCAATGACATCAGTTTGTTCTGTTGGGCTTGATATGATTGCAATTCCAGGGAAAACACCTGCTGATACAATCGCAGGAATTATTGCAGATGAAATGGCAATTGGTATGATAAACAAAAAAACTACAGCTGTTAGAATTATTCCGGCTGCAGGAAAAGATGTTGGTGATAGAATTTCTTATGGCGGACTTTTAGGAGAAGCTCCGATTATGCCTGTAAAAGAGTTATCTTCAACAAAATTTGTTAAAAGAGGCGGTCGAATTCCTGCCCCAATTCATAGTTTGAACAATTAAGGAGAATTAAAAACAATGGCGGTACCGAGTGGACAATCAATAGCAAAATTTGCAAACAGTTTAATGGATTATCTTGTTGATGCAATGATTGACAAATATGGTGATGCTCAATCTTTCAGATACAGATATAACAATCTGAAAGTTTATATGAATCCGAGCAGAATTTCTGACCCTCATTTCATTGTTATGATTGGAATTTCGGAAGCTGTTTTCTCTATTGAAGATGGTAAAAAAATTGAGGGTGGACTCGGAAACGAAGAAACTTATGTAAAACGATGGGCAGAACGTGTCAACATTAATAAAGAGTTAAAAAATCACTGGAAACTTGTAAAAGAAGCATTCATTACCGAAATGGGTGAAGAAGATGCTCAAAGACGTGCAATGGCTGTTATCAGAATGCGCAGAGCTTCAAATGAAGACCTTAACGTTGATATGACAGGTACAGGTTTGAATAGAGGTAAGAGAAGAGAAATCGAAAAGAAAAAACAACGATTTGCTCAGTTTAAAAAATCATTGGAAGAAAAGAAAAATAAAAACAATAATAAGGATTAATAACGATGAAAACGCTAAATGAAATGGCTGCAAAACTTCAAGAATCCATTATTAAACAACAAGATGATGCTCACAACTCTTCAACATTAAACGTTAATAAATACAATAATTTGAAGATAAGAATGAGTACTAAATACCACTATCCGCACATTATTGTGTCTATCGGAATTTCTGAAGCAATTTTCAATATTGAAGATTGTACAAAAACAGATGGTGGCTTAGGTCCAGATGAAAAATATGTAAGAAAATGGATGGGTACAAGTACTATTGCTGCAGACTTGAAAGAGATTTATACTGCATTGAGTGACCTTATTAAGGCAGAAGATGTTGCAAAAGAAATTTCTCAAGAGGGCGAAGCAGATGAAGTAAAAAGAGAAGCTCCTCGTAAGAAAACCGCATTTAAAAAAATACTAGAGGGTGGTCTTCCTATGATGGATTCAAACTCTCCAATTGAAGAAGTTCCTAAGTCAGAGCAAATGATTTCTTTATCTGAAGAAGTTCATAATAGAACTGCTCATTCCCATACCGAAAAGATTAATGATACAGGTATGGAAACTGTTGATAATGTGAAGAAAGATTTGAAAGATTTCTTAAAATCAATGTTTCGCAAAAAGTAATCTATTTTTTGTCAATCAAACTGTTTTTTGACCGTAAATTTCTATGATAAGTTATGGCAAATCTGTGCGCTTCATCTCTTATTCTTTGGATTAAAAATAGTGCGCTTGATTCTCGAGGAAGAAGGATAGATTTAGAGCAATGCGGCAAAAATACTTCTTCTTGTCGCTTTGCAAGACTGACAAAATCTATTCCCGTAATGCCCATTTCTTCGACAATTTGCATAACACTTGATAATTGTCCTTTACCACCATCAATGATAATTAAATCCGGTTTATCCCAACCTTTTTCACCTAATCGTGAAAGTCGTCTTGTCAAAACTTCTTTCATTGATAAAAAGTCGTCCGGTTTTCCTTCGGTTGATTTAACTTTGAATTTTCTGTATTCGGATTTTTTACTCAAACCATTTATAAATGTAACCATAGAAGCAACCGTATTTGTTCCTTGAATATGCGAAATATCATAGCATTCCATTCGGTATGGAAAATTATTAAGCTTTAATTTTTCTTTCAAATATGAACCGATTTGGTTGAAATCATCTCTAATTTTAGACATTTTAGAAAGTTTGGCATTGTCTAAAATTACTCGAGCATTTTTATCCGCTAAACTTTGGAGTTCTTTACCTTGAACGGATTTCCCGTAGCTGATTTTAACTTTTTTACCGGAAATTATTTCAAGCCATTCTTCATACAAAGCCTTATCTCCAACGGCTTCTAGCTCATTTGAAACAATTCTATCCGGAAATTCCAAAGATAACGTGTTGTAATATTCCTTGAAAAATGTTGCGAAAAATTCGGTTTTGTCTTCCTCTTCAACTTCGTAGGTGAAATCTTTTTTATCAATCAAACGTCCTTCTCTAATCATCATTATGACAATAGCCAAAATTCCGTCTTCGTGTTGTAGAGAAATGATATCTTCGTTGAGTTTTGTATTTTCGTAGACAACTTTTTGTTTCTCGAGTGTTTTTTGCAAATCAAAATAACTATCTCTTAATCGTGCCGCTTTTTCAAATTGTTCCGTGTCAGAATATTTTTGAATTTGTTCCATCAATTGTTTCATAAGTTCCGATTGCTTGCCGGATAAAAATAATTCTGCTTGTTGAACAATTGCTTTGTATTCTTTACTTGACACCATATTTTGGCAAGGCGCAAGACATTTTCCTATATGGTAATAAAGACAAGGTCTGTTTTTGAATTTAGGTGTTTTGCATTGTCTTAGAGGAAAGATTTTCTTTAGAAAATCTAATGTCGAATGCATTGCTCTAATATCCGTATAAGGTCCGTAATATTTTCCTTTTTCTGGGTTGATATTTCGTTTGCGAACTATTTGAATTCGAGGAAAATCTTCATCTGTGATAAGAAAATATGGATATTTTTTATCATCTTTTAATAAAATATTGTAACGAGGTTTGTGCTTTTTTATTAAATGACTCTCTAAAATTAGTGCTTCAACCTCGGTATTTGTAATAATATATTCCAAATGGTCAATTTGAGAAACCAAAATATTAACTTTTACACTATCGTGGTGTTTTCGGTTGAAGTATGATTTCACACGACGTTTGAGAATTTTTGCTTTTCCTACATAAATGATTTCATTATCGGAATTGTAATAAATATAACACCCCGGTAATGATGGTAAAAGTTTTAAACTTTCTTTCAATTTCTCATTCATAACACAAATTATAGCATGTTAAAATTGCGAATGGTATTCAGATAAAATATTAACAACTTGCGGAAAAACTGTCGTCCAATCATCTTGAATACTTGCTTGTAGAGGTTTTACACTGTTGTACCAGCCAACATTCTTCCTTGTTGTTTTGAACCATCGAAAGTTGGTTTGTTTATTGAATAATCCTAATGTTTTTACACCTAATGCGCCTGCTAAATTTAAAATTACATTGTCTGTAGAAATTATAATATCCATATTTCTTATTGCGCAGGCAGTGTCTGTAAAGTTATTGAAAGTATTACCTAAATCAATAATTTTAGGATTATCAATTTCAGAATCTACTTGTAGAGAGTACACATCAACATTTTCGAGGTTTGTTATTATGTTGAACTTTTTCAAATCAATATCTCGACCGGAGTAATTTGCATTTTTATCTCCACTGTAGGCAATTCCGACTTTCAAGTTAGATGTGTTTTTTATATATTTTGAAGCATAAGTTTTGACTTCGGGTTCACTTACTGTTAAATAGCCTTGCGGATATGGAATTGAAGTTGCTGTAGTTTTCAAAACGAAAGGTGCATCTAACAGTGCCATATCATAGTCATAATAGATATTTCTAACAGAAGTTTTATCAGATAAAACCTCAATTCCGTCTGAAATTATTGGGGAACTTTTAATTAGGTCAAACAAATTGTCTTGAACAACGAAAATAATTTTACGTGCAAATTTTTTCAATAACGGAATAAATCTGCAGTACATAAAAGTATCTCCAAAGCCTTGCTCGTAGTGAACAAGAAGAGTTTTGTCAGAAATATCAGATATCAAATCCCATTTTTTAGAAAAAGAATTATCTATTGGATATTTCAGGTTTTCATCGTCAATCAAAAATCTATAGCGAAAATATTTGTGTCCTTGTACAAAATTGCCACAACTGATTAAAAATGAGCCGTAGTTGTAATAATCTATTTCTGTCGGATTGTTGTTTAAGATTTCTTTGTAGAATTTATCTGCTTTTTCACGATTTCCTGTTTTTTCGTAAGCAAATGCTAAAGCATGCAACACTAGTCTGCTTGTCGGGTTTAGTGCATAAGCCTTTTCGAAGTAGAAAATTTGCTCTGAAATTGAAGAATCACCATAAACTTTTGAATAAAGGTTTCCTAAGATTGAATAAATAACGGCTTTAGTTTTGTCAATCTCAACATATTTTTCGTAATATTTTATTGCTTTTTTGTAATCTCCGATTTGCAAGTTATAAAAATTAGCAAGTGTTAAAAACATAAGAACTTTGTTTTGCTCTTTTGAGGCATAAATTGTCATAAAGTTTTGGGCAAGTTCTTTTGCATTAATTTTTACCAAATTTTCTGCAATTGTTGAATAATCATCTGGAATAAGTTCAGATTTTACAATTAAAAATCTATATAGAACAAAAGCTTCGATAAAAATTTTGTTTGATATTAAATCTTTTGCAAAGTTTCTAATAGTTGTGAATAAGTTTACTTTCATTGAGTCTGGCGCTTCTTGTTTCATCACAACAAATTTTTTATAAACATCTAGAACTTCAGATGAAAATTTCTCTTCATCAACCAAATTCAATATTAAATTATCAAAATCACTTAAAACTGATGTTGTAATGTCGTTCTTTTCAAAAGGTTGAATATCCGCATCAAATAACTTTTTTAACTCTTCTTTAATCATAATAAATTTATCATAGCATAGATTATAATTATTTCTGTACTATAAAAATAGTAAAATATTACGAGTTTGTAAAATTTTTACTAAAAGAATAGCAAAAAAAGATATTTACGATTATTATAATTACAACTTCTAAAAAACTCTTATTTAAACTACTTGATTTTGAAAGGAACAATTTGTAATGGCGATACAAAATGATGAAATAAGACTACTCAATTCATTGTTTAAAAGTTTACCAAAAAACACTAGACAAGCATTGAAACATTATGACGGTCACAAAAGAATTACCGTGTATAAGGGTGATACATATATTAATAAAACAACTCAAAATATTGATCCGGATTATCCATATACATTTATTAGAAATTTAACAAATCATGGAACTAAAAAAGAACCGGATTTGAAAGATGCTGTAAATGTTTTATATGGCGGAAGAAACGAAATTAAAATAAAATATAATGAGCCTGGAAATCCTGCAAATGGTTTGAGAGTTCTTGTTTATGGAGAACATACATCTGGGGAACTTCCTGTTATGAATCAAGTTTTTCCAAGTTTTGCAGAAATTAGAAAAAATACTTATTTGCAAAAACTGTTTGAAAAAATTACAGGGAAAAAAATTATATAAGATAGAAAAAGATAAGCAAAAAAGCTTATCTTTTTTTATGCTAAAATTCAGATTGAAAAGGCTTAGATAAATATGTACGATGATATTTTGGAGAGACTTTCTAAATCAACTTTTAGGAGCCATTTTAAATTAAGAGATAAAGAAAAACAATATATTGAGCAAAAAGGTTTAGATAAAATAAAATCTCATGCCAAAGATTTTATTAGAGATAGAATTTCTCCGGCAGTTATTCCAAATGAAGGAAAACAAACGCCTATGAAAGGTCACCCTGTTTTCATTGCTCAACATGCTACTGCAACTTGTTGCAGGGGTTGTATTAATAAATGGCATAAATTTCCAAAAGGTGTCGAATTGAACCAAGAGCAACAGGATTATATTGTTGGATTAATTATGGAATGGATAAAAAGGCAAATAGGTTAGTTTATGGAATATAAAACAAATGTTATGCGTATGTTGGATAAACATAAAATAAATTACAATCACTATTCTTATGCTGATACTGAGGCGGTTAGTGGGCTTGAAGTTGCAAGCGTTTTAAATCAAAATCCTAAACAAGTTTTTAAAACTCTTGTTACCGAGGGAAAATCAAAGAAATATTATGTTTTTATGCTTCCTGTAGAGCATGAATTAGACTTGAAAAAAGCTGCTCATACTGTTGGTGAAAAATCTGTTGAGATGATTAAATCTAAAGAACTTTTGCCACTTACTGGTTATATCCATGGTGGTTGCTCTCCATTAGGTATGAAAAAATTTTTTACAACAACAATAGATGAGTCTGCCAAAGATTTTGATACAATAATTTTTAGTGCCGGAAAAATTGGTTATCAAGTTGAAATGAGCCTAAACGAATTGTCTAAGCTCATCAAATTTCAGTTAAGTGATATTACTGTTTAATTTATTCACAAACGTGATCTAATGCTTTTTCCAGAATGTCTTTAACATGTGCATCGTTTAGAGAATAATAAACATTCTTACCTTTCTTTTGCGAACGCACAAGTTTTGCGGTTCTAAGAACTTTCAATTGATGTGAAACCGCAGATTTTGTCATGTTTAAGAGTACAGCCAAATCTCCAACGCACATTTCACTCTCTTCTAGAGCCCATAGTAGTTGAATTCTTGTGCTATCACCCATAACTTTGAAAAAGTCTGAAAGCTCATATAAAAGGTTCATGTCAGGCATGTTCGGTTTGACTTTATTAACTATATCAATGTTTATTGCATCACAATCAGAATGTTTGGTTTCCATTTCTTCGAGAACTCCTTATGAAAATAAAATACCATAAATTGAATAGTTGTTCAACTGTGTAAATTTTGTAAAGAAATCAATGTTTTGGGGTTGACAATTGAACAGTTGTTCAATTATAATAGTAATATAGTTGAACAATTATTCAAATGAGGCTATAGATTATGTGCGAACATGAACATCACCATGAACACGAAGAACATAATGAAAAACAAAGACTATTGAAAATTTCTATCGGGCTTTGTATTTTGTTGTGTGGTTTACTCTGTAATTTGCAAGGATTAGCGAAATTTTTGGTCTTTTTCATTGCATATATTATTGCAGGGGGTGACATAATCCTAACTGCAATCAAAAATATCATTAAAGGTGAAGTTTTTGATGAAAACTTTCTTATGAGTTTGGCGACAATCGGAGCTTTTTCAATCAAAGAATATCCAGAAGCCGTAATGGTTATGGTCTTATATCAAATCGGAGAATATTTTCAAGATAAAGCAGTCGAAAAATCAAAAAAATCTATTTCTGATTTGATGGATATTCGACCGGATTATGCAAATGTTGAAATCAATGGTGAAATCGTCAAAAAATCCCCGCAAGAAATAAATATTGGTGAAACAATTATTGTAAAAGCCGGTGAAAAAATTCCGCTAGATGGGGTTATAACCGATGGTAGTGCAATTGTTGATACCTCCGCTTTAACAGGAGAATCTGTTCCGCAAAGTTTGTCTGTTGGAGATTCTGCAATTAGTGGTTGTATCAATACAAACGGACTTATTAAAATCAAAGTTGATAAAATTTAT
>JBNMKP010000016.1:0-12655 GCA_050874405.1 bacterium | reverse complement strand
GTCCAAGCCCTGTCATTAATGTATAGAGAATGATTAAGAGCATGCCTGACAAAACTCTTGGTTTATATGGAACTCTCAAAAATCTCAATATTACAAACCAAAACGAGAAAATAAAAGCAACATTCATGCCAGAAGCTGCCAAAATATGTAACAAACCCGAATTGATAAAAGATGTTTTGATATAATCCGGTGGAGCTACAGCATCATCACCAAAGACAATTCCGCCAAGAATTTCAAGATTTGGACTTTTCAAAAACTTTGAATGAGTTTTTAGAATTTTATTTCTTGTATCATTTAAACTCTGCAGGAATTTCCATTTTACAGACGGTTTATCATCTAAAAACTTCAATCCCTCACCATCAGAATATAAGACAGTGAAAGTATTAAAGTTCCTAAGATAAACACTATAATCAAATTGTGATGGATTTGAAGCTGAAAATGGTTTCCTCAAATTACCGTTTAGCGAAATTTTTTCTCCAATATTTAACCGTTCAATAACTTCCGGATTCGTAGAGATTGTAACAAAAGTTTTTCCGGCAACATTTTCTCCTGCGACATTATCAACTTGCATAAAAAATCTAGCTTTATCTTTTTCAGGAGAATTCGGAATACTTACAATTCGTCCGGTAAAAGTTGTATTTAAAGGTGCAAGTGGTAACAAATCATCATAATTTTTTATTTTAATAAAACTTATAAAAAATCCGAAATAAAAAACAAATATCAAAAATAACACTCGCTTAAAGCTGAACAAGTTCAAATACAAACAAGTAAGTAATCCAACTGTAACCAAAGCTGCAACTAGAATTGCCGCACCATAAAAATATGAACTTACCCCTGCAATAAAAATTAACGACGTCAAAAACATCACAAAATTTTTATTTTGCAGTGTATCCCTAATATTTTCAATATTTATCATAATTCCAACATCTGAATGATACCATGCATAATAAACTTGTGCAAAACTAAAAAAAATGATATACTGTATTATGTTAAATTAAGAGGACTGTATGAGCGCAAATAACGATTTTTATATAGAAGATTTTTTAAGACAAGCAGTATCAGTTGGAGCTTCTGATGCTCACATCTGCGAGGGTGAAAGACCTGCTATTAGGGTTTCTGGACAAATAATGAGAATCAATCTTCCGCCTTTAACAAGTGAAGACATGGAATTTGTTATCAGAACAGTTGCCCCTCAACACTTGAAAGACAGAATCACAAGATTCTTTGATATCGACTTTTCTTATGAAATTCCAGGGTGTTCTCGTTTCCGTATTAATATGAGTAGACAACTTGGTAAAACTGCAATGGTTATTCGTGCAATTCCTTATTATATCAAAACTTTTGAGGAATTATATCTTCCTAAAACATTAGAAGAGTTTGCAAGATTTAACAACGGATTGGTTCTTGTAACCGGACCTACTGGTTCAGGGAAATCAACAACAATTGCGTCTTTGATTGATTACATCAACGCATCATCATCAAAACACATTGTTACAATTGAAGACCCTGTCGAATTTATTTTCTCAAACAAAAAATCAATCGTTTCACAAAGGCAATTGCTTATTGATACTCCGTCATTCTCAGATGGTGTTAAGTACGCATTAAGACAAGACCCTGATGTTATCTTCATCGGTGAAATTCGTGACAGAGAAACAGTTGAATCTGCTCTTAAAGCAGCTGAAACAGGTCACCTTGTTGTATCAACAATCCACACAAACGACTCTGTTCAAACAGTTGCCAGAATTATCAACTTATTTGACCCTAATGAAAGACCTTTCGTTAGAAGCCAAATTGCAAACACTTTAAGAGGTACAATCTCCCAAAAACTTGTACCTGCAGCAGAGGGAGGTTCAAGACTTCCTGCAACAGAAATTCTTGTTGTAACTCCAACTGTTAAAGACTTTATTCAAAAAGATGAACTTGAACAAATATATGAACTTGTTAAGAATGGTTCATTTAATAATATGACAACAATGAACATGTCATTGTATAAGTTGTATAATGAAAATAAAATTACCAAAGAAGTTGCTCTTGAATATTCTGATAACAGATCTGAACTTGAACAACTTATGAGAGGTATTTACCGAGGAACCGGTATGAACAAAACAATTGCATAAAATTTTTGCAATTATATAATATATTAATATAAAGGGACAATGCAAAATAATTTTGTAACAGACGCAATTAATCTAAAGTCCTACAATTTGAGTGAATCAGACAAAATTATTGTTATGTATTCAAAAGACAAAGGACTAATCAGGGGAGTAGCTAAGGGAGTAAAAAAGCCCAAGAGTAAATTAGGTGCTCGCATGGATTTGCTTGTTGCAAACACTTTAATGCTACACAAAGGAAGAAACCTTGATACAATTTGCCAAGCAGAAGTTCTAAACACCTTTAACAAAACAAGACAAGATATTGATAAAATATTTTACTCTATGTATGTAACAGAAGTTGTTAATAATTTTGGACTTGAAGAAGATCCAAGTTCTGAGATTATTTATAACCTTTTATATAAAACCCTAAATGCAATTTCAACTTCAGAGTCAAAAGTTGAAATTATGATTGCAGTCATTAAATTCCAACTAAAAATGATGATTGAATCCGGTTTTTCCATTGAACTTGATTCTTGTTTATGTTGCCACGAGAAAATTGGAGAAGAAACAATGTATTTTGTGCCAAATTTAGGTGGAATTATTTGTAAAGATTGCGCAGAAAAAGTTCACTATTTAAAAAAACAAATGCCTCACAAATTAAGAGATTTCTTTAAACAAATGGCAATTAATGATTTTGATGAAAAAGGGGAATTTGAAACAAAAGCAAATGAAAAAGTTTGTACTGTAACTTTTGAAGCTTTGAAAGAATACATTTCTCTAAAATCACCAAAGAAATTCAAATCAACCGACATCTTACAAGAAATGCCTATTGCCTAAAAAGGTAATCTTCTAAGGGATATCTTTTTAAAGGTTTTATTATATAATTATTTCAAAAGAGAGGTTTTATAATGAAAAAATTTATACTGGTTGCAGCAATAATGATTTGTGGAAATATTGTTTGGGCAGCAAGCGCACAAACATACAAACTTGATAACGGACAAACCGTAGTTATCCAACAAGTTAAAAGTAACCCAATTGTAACAATTGACACTTGGATTAAAACAGGCTCAATTGACGAAGATGATTCTAACAATGGTGTAGCACACTTTTTAGAACATTTATTCTTCAAAGGAACATCAAACCATGCTCCGGGGGAATTTGACAAAATTCTTGAAACAAAAGGAGCCATAACAAATGCAGCAACAAGTAAAGATTTTACGCATTACTATGTAACAATTCCGTCTAAAGATTTTGACTTAGCAATGGATTTGCATGCTGATATGATGATGCACCCACTTATTCCTCGAAATGAAATGGAAAAAGAACGAAAAGTTGTATTAGAAGAAATTAGTAAAGACTTGAATGCTCCATCAAAAATTCTCCAAGATAACCTTAATGATATGATGTACACAAATCACCCATACAAAAGAAGAGTTATCGGAAGAAGTGATGTAATTGAAACAATTACACGTGACCAAGTCCTTAGCTTTCACAATGCACACTACTCTCCATCAAATATGATTACAATCGTAATCGGTGATGTTGATCCAGAGCATGCAATTTCAAAAATCAAAGAAGATTTTAATGCAGAATACAAAAAACAAACAAAAAACATTTATCCAAAAGAAGAACAATTAACAAAGCAAGCAAAAAAAGTTGAATATCTTCCAAACACAGAATCAGGATACATGCTTGTAGGTTTTAGAGGAACACCTATTGAAGATAAAGATTCTTACGCACTAGATGTTCTTGCGACAATTTTAGGTGACGGAAGATCATCTGTCTTAAATCAAGTAATGAAAGAAAAGAAAAGAATTGCATTCTCAGTTGATGCAGGGAATTCAACATACCGTGATGACGGAATTTTCTATATTTCAGCTAACTTTGAGCCTGAAAAATGCAAAGTAGTTCAAGACACAATCTTTGACGAAATAAAAAAAATTCAAACAAATGGTATTACAGATGAACAACTTAGCCTTGCGAAAAACATAATTGAAAGAAGTACATTCTATTCTAGAGAATCAATTACAAACATTGCAACAGAAATCGGCTACACAATGGCATTAACAAATGATATAAAATTTTATGATAACTATCTTACAAATGTCAAAGCAGTTACAAAAGATGATGTAAAAAAAGTGGCAGATAAATATTTAGGCGAAAACAAAAGTGCAATTTCAATAGTACTTCCAGAAAGTGCTAAAAATATTCCTGTTGCAAACGTAAAAAAAGATACCGGAACCGCAGAATTAGTAAGCGAGAATTCACAATCTCAAAAATACAAATTATCTGACGGTGCAACCTTACTTTACACTCCGAATTCATCAAATGATATTATTGCAATAAGTATCTACGCAAAAGGCGGACAACTATTAGAAAAAACTCACGGAACAGCAAATCTTGTCGCATCACTAATGATGAAAGGAACTAAAAATTATTCATCACTAGAACTTTCTCAAATCTTAGAAGACAATGGAATAAAAATTGCACCTGTTGCAAGCGCTGATGCCTTTGCCATTTCAGTTTTAACAACAAAAGATGAATATGACAAAACACTGGAACTTTTGAATGAAGTTGTAAATAATGCAACTTTCGATAACTTTGAAATAGAAAAAGTTAAATCTGACAAAATGAATTCAATAAAAAGGAATAAAGATATTCCAATCCAAAGAGCAATTGAAGAATACAGAGATTTAATTTATCAAAACACCCCATATTCAATTTCATCTAAAGTTTTAGAAAAAAATATACCAAACATCACAAAAGAAGAAATGATTGAATACTATAACAATATATTTAATCCTGAAAATATGGTAATTTCTATAAACGGAAATGTTGATAAAGATAAAACAATTCAAGAATTAAATAAAATTTTCCCTAAAAAAGAAAATGGCAAAAAATTTGATTATCAAACATATTCCTCAAAAATTCCAACAGTTTCAGCTCCTCGCAAAACAGTTCAAAACATGCCACAAACTCAAACGGCATGGATTATGCTTGGTTGGCAAACAAATGGTGTTTTGAACGAAAAAGATTATGCGACATTGCAAGTTATTGATTCAATCCTAGGAACAGGAATGAGTTCAAGACTGTTCAAAGACCTTAGAGAGCAAGAGGGATTAGCTTACCAACTGGGTACAAGCTATTCTCCAAATATTCTTAGAGGAAGCTTCTTGTTATACATCGGAACAAATCCAGAAACACTTGAAAAATCTAAACAAGGACTATTTGAAGAAATTAAACGTCTAAAAACTGAGTATGTAGGAGATAAAGAATTAAAAGATGCAAAAGAAAAACTCCTAGGTAACTACGTAATAGGTCTTGAAACAAACCTTGATAAAGCATCAAATCTTGGTTGGTACGAAGCATCTACAAGAGGTTATGAATTCAAAGACAAATATGAACAATTAATTAACAGTGTAACAGATTCAGATATCATTGAAGTTGCAAATAAATACTTTAACGACAATTATATCTTATCTATAGTTACAAAATAATTTTCTAAAGGTCGAAAATATTTTCGACCTTTACTTTTTATGAGGGAAATATGGAAATTAAAAAAGCTACAAAAAAAGATTTAAACGAAATAATAAACATCTATAATATTGCTCGTGATTTTATGAAGAAATCAGGCAATGGCGGACAATGGCAAAACGGTTATCCGCAAAAAGAACTACTTGAAGAAGACATAAAAAATGGAACTCTTTATATTTGCTTAGACCAAAACAAAATTGCCGGAGTATTTTGCTATTTTGTAGGTATTGAGCCAACTTATAACAAAATTTATGATGGAGAATGGTTAAATAATGAAACCTATGGCGTTATTCATAGGATTGCTGTCAGTGAACATCACAAAGGTGTTGCATCATTTTGTATTCAATGGTGTATAAACAAATCTCATAACATCAAAATAGATACACACGAAAAAAATATTCCAATGCAAAAAACTATCCTCAAAAACGGATTTACATTCTGCGGAACAATCAAAAAAGAAGATGGAACTTCAAGACTTGCCTACCAAATTGCAATGTAAGGAATTAATACTATATTTTTGCTAAATTCTTAAAAAAATTCGCCGTGCAGGTTGGAGAATTGAAAAAGATTATCCTTGGTAATATTACCAATTTGTACGAGTTAAAACTTGTTTACCATTTTTGTCATACATTTTATCTTTGTACCAAATACCTTGGAATTCTTTGTCCGGTCCAAACATGTATTGCAAATCTTTTGAAGCAAAGTAAATTGCACTCTTTAATTGACCTTTTTGGTCATATTGCATTGATGTGTATGGGAAATTCGGATATTCATCAGACATCAAATCTGTGTATCTCAAACCACCAAAAGCAGTGTAATAAAAGGCTTTGTTTGGAGTGTTTTTATATTGAATTGCGTATAAAACTAAAGTTTTTTTCTTATAGAAAAATGCGCAATATTTTGCATCTTCATCTTCAGTAACACCATTATTTGTTAGCATATAGTGAAGTTTAAAATCTTTGTCTTTATAATATTTTGCAAACTCTTTTTTGAATTCATCTTTTGTAAAGTAAATATGACTGGAATTATTTATAAATAACAAATCTTTATAATGTTGAATTTGATTTTCTCTTTGCGCTAAATCAATATCTAACCAATCAAAAGAAACTGTAGCCTCTAATGGCGCATCAACACTTGTTGTTTGAATTTCTTCATTCTGAACAGGTGCAACATCATCAAGACTATAAATATTTTCAACAGCATTAACTTTTGCGTTAAAACCAATTAAACCTATTAACATCAAAGAAACTAAAATATTTTTCATAAAATTTTAACCCTCTAATTAGCTATTCAACATTTTGTATGCAACTCGCAACTTCACGGAGAACAAATTATCTTCTGCATCAAACAAGTTATTCTCACTAACAGCATACTCTTCCGGTGTAATAATTCCATCAATTTCAAAACCAACGAATTTCTTATCTGAATCCCTTTTTGATTTTGTTGAAAGAGCATAAATAAAAGCAGCCATATCGTGCTTATCAATCAAATTATCCCCTTGTGGTTCTCCATGAGCAGAAATTTTCTTAAAAGCATTTTTTATCTGAACCTTGACCTTTGAAAGATATTCAGGCTTGTTCATAATATCATATCTTCCGAATCGATATTTCAGCATGTACATTTCATACTGCGCATAATCAAGCTTTCCGGTAAGATTTCTTGTTTCTCGAGCCATAAATAAAAGATAAGACTCTGCAAGCGATTGAACCTCTTCCTTAAAAGAAGAATCTAACTTTTTAATATCATCTGGAGTTTTATCGGGCTTTGCAGCAAGTTTTCTCCAAGAATCAGGAACGACATCAAAAGGCTCAGACTCTGGATTTGTAATACCGCTTTGTACAACCATATCGCTAAGAATAAGGGCAAAAGCCTCTCCAAGTTCAACGTTTCCGTTGGACAATTCCGTAAGAATTGACGTCCTTGATAAATTTTTTTGAGGATTTTGCCCAAAATTCTGCATATATATTTTTTATCCTAGCTTATATCCCAACGACCACATGTGCCGCCCCATCTTGCAATGATATTACCCTTAACATCTTTAATTTTTTCAACGTGTTGAACTTCATTTACCCCCTCAACAATTGTAATAACTTCACAATTGTTTGAGCAGCCAGTACAACCGCAAGTAATTGATGTAAAGTGCATATCTGCAACATTCCAACCTTTAAATTTAGTTGGAGTTTCTGTGTATTGGTGATTTTCCATTGCAAGTAACGCTGCACCAATTGCACCCATTGTTTGGTGATTTTCAGGAACAACAATTTTTGTATTCAAAGCTTCTTCAAAAGCCTTAACCATGCCAGTATTTGTTGCAACACCACCTTGGAATGAAACAGTTGGTAAAAGTTCTTTACCCAAAGCAAGGTTACTCAAATAGTTACGAACTAAAGCTTGGCAAAGTCCATATAACAAATCTTCAACCGGATAACCTAATTGTTGTTTGTGAATTAAGTCACTTTCAGCAAATACACCACAACGACCTGCAATTCTTGCAGGATTGGTTGAGCGAAGTGCTGTTTCACCGAATTCTTCAATCGGGACATTCAATCTTTGAGCTTGGTGGTCTAAGAAACTACCGGTACCAGCTGCACAAACGGTATTCATCGCAAAATCTGTTACAATACCATCACGCAAAATAATAATTTTACTATCTTGTCCACCGATTTCCAAAATAGTTTGAACTCCAGGAACATTAGTACTTGCGGCAACTGCGTGAGCTGTAATCTCATTTTTTACAATATCAGCACCAACAAGTGAACCTGCTAAAGCACGTCCAGAACCTGTTGTACCAACACCCATAACATCATATTCTGTTAATCGTTTTTCATATAATCTGTTTAAACCTGTTTGAACAGCGACAACAGGCTTTCCTGCTGTTTTTAACATAACACTGTCAACATACTTACCTGTTTCATCAACTAAAGCTAATTTAGTTGTAACAGAACCAACATCTATCCCTAAATATACTGTTAAACTCATGTCTTTTTCCTTTTCTATAACAGTATAATGATAGCATGAAAAATCAATTAATAGAACTTTTTAAATAAAAATACTTAACACTAAAATCAGTGCATAATATCAGCCCTGTTCAAATCGCCAATATAATTAACAGGATTGTTATTAGGCAAATCTTCCAAAGCATCAGATAACATTTTTTCAATCTTTGAAAATCTCAATGCCTCAATCACTGATTTTATCTTATTATCCATTAAATTTAATGAAATACTATTTTGGTTTAATGCTATATCCATAATCTTAAATATCCTCCGGCTAATCTTGATACTCTTTATATACCCATTTTTAGGGTAATAATTACACTATTTTAAGAAATGTTAATTGGATTTTAATCTCCATTATTTATACTATTAAACTTTCCCGATTTTTCAACTATACTGTAATGTATGAAAAAGATAGTATTAACATTATTATTAACGGCTTTAATAATACCAGCAGTAAATTCTCAAGCAGAAGCATCTCTAATTTCAAATAGAAGTTACAGAATTGAACAAAATAAAGAGAATAAACAAGCTATTAAACAAATCAAAAGTTTGTTTGAAGTTCATAACACATTTGCAAACAAACATGATTTAACACAATTAAAAAACTTGTATGCAGATAATTATATTAACAATGACGGATTCAATAAAGAGGCTTATTTCAAAAGCATCGAAGAAACTTGGGAAGCTTGCGAAGATTTGACCTATTCAACAAAAATAGATTCAATCAGCGTAAACGGTGATAATGCAAGTGTTCAAGTAATTGAAACCGCAAGTGGAACAATCCATGACACAATGGATTTCATGCCTGTGTCTGGAGAAATTCATTCAACATCAACGGGAATTTATCATTTGGTAAAAGTTAATGACAGATGGTTAATTTCAGGAGAAACATCATTAACAGATGAATCATCTCTTCTTTATGGAGATGCAAGATTTATGAATATTGAAATTCAAGCACCGGCTCAAGTTAGCTCTGGAGAAACTTATACAACAACGGTGAAAATTGAAGGCGAAAACAATGACAATACATTCATTGTCGGTTCAATTGACCATGACCCAGTATCATATCCTGCTTCAACTCCAAAAACAGAATTAAGAGCTTTACCGCAAACACAAGTTCTTGAAAGACTTATAAAAGCTAATACTGATAATGTGAATGAATATGCAATCGCATCTTTAGCAATCTCAAAAGCAAAAAATGTAGATAACGGACATTTCCAAGTTTATATGTCAGGACTAGCCTGCGTAATGAAAAGGGTTAACGTTGTACCTAAAAACAACTTGATTAAAATAGAGGACTAATATGAAAAATTCAATCGGTAAATACATATTTTTTATAGGCTGTTTTATTTTTTGGTTATTCCTAGCTTTGTTTTCTTCAAAGCTAATTGTTGATAACCTAACATCAGGTCACCATTATTCAAATGCAGTTTTCCAATTGCATTACTTGAAAAACTCAGGAGCCGCATTCAGCCTACTACAAAACGCAAGAGAATTTTTGATAATTGTATCAATCGTTGCAATTACAATGCTATTTATGTATGTTCATAACCATATTAAAAACATTCACTTTATTTCAGTATCATTCATCGCTTTGTTATGTTCAGGAATTGCAAGTAATTGCCACGAAAGAATTGTGTTAGGCTATGTAAGAGATTATATCCAATTGAATTTTGTAAACTTTCCAATTTTCAATGTCGCAGATATTTTCATAACCATTGGAGTTATTGCTCTTGTTGTAATTTTACTTTGCTACAAGGGAAGATAATATGATTTTAACAATTGATGAAAACTCAGAAGATTTAAGACTGGATTCATATTTATCAGAATTATATGAGGGGATTTCTCGTTCAAAAATTCAAACTGCAATTAAAAAAGGAAAAGTTCTTGTTAATGGAACAGAGAAAAAACCGTCTTACACATTAAAAGATGGGGACAATATTGAGTTTGAAAACCTTGTAGAAGAGAGTATTTTGAAAGTTGAACCGGAAAACATTCCACTAGAAGTTGTCTGGGAAGATGAAAATATGGCTGTTATAAACAAACCATCAGGAATGCTTTCTCACCCGACATTTATTGAAACGTCAGGGACGCTGGTAAATGCTTTATTATATAAATACGGACAAAATTTATCTGATGTTAACGGAGAATTCAGAAGAGGAATTGTTCACCGACTGGATAGAAACACTTCCGGACTTTTGATGATTGCAAAAAACAACAAAACTCACGAATATCTTGCAAATATCATTAAAGAACATAATCTTACAAAAAAATATCATGCCGTTTTGGTGGGAAATTATCCACGAGATAATGATGTAATCACAGACCCAATTGGCAGAAACAATCTTAACCCTAAAAAAATGACAGTAAGACCGGACGGAAGACCAAGTGTTACAAAGTTAAAAGTAATTGAACGATTTGGCAACGAAGCAACCTATGTAGAACTAACTCTTGTCACGGGAAGAACTCATCAAATCAGAGTTCATACAAGTAATAAACGTCACCCTGTATATAACGACACATTATACGGTGCCGGACAAGGAAAAGTCAAAACACAAGAACAAGTTTTGCAATCATTCTATCTAAAATTTGCAAAACCGTTTTCAGCACAGATAATTGAACTTGAAATAACACCGGACGAAAAATTAGAAAAAGTTCTAAATTATTTTAGAAACAGGAGAGTTTAATAATGAAAAAAGTATTCTTAATTTTAAGTGTAATAATTTTACTTTGTTTTATATATTTAGCAATAATAAATTTTGGTAACTATTCAAGCATCAATTTTCTAAACGGGAATTTGACAGATATACAAATTCAAAACGGCTGGGTTGCACAGGGTGATTATATTGCAAAAGCAGTTAGAGTTTCAACATTTCTTGTATTAACTCTTATTGCAGGAATTTTTGTTGGTGCAGGAACAGTTTATATGTTCTTGGAAGCTACAAAAATCAAAGTTAAAGCCTATGAAAGAGAACTAGAAAAAACATCAATTTCAGGAACAAACAATGCCTCAAAAGTGGAAGTTCTAGAAGCAAAAATTAAAACCCTAGAAAAAGCATTTAATACAGTAATAGATGAACGAACTAAACTTGAAGTTCAAATCAAAACTTTGAATGCAGAAATCGATAATTTGAACAAAAAGAATTAATCATAAAAACAATCATATTCAAATAAAGAATCAAGATAATCATTTGCAAGTTTTACTCGTTGTTCTTTATTTGGATTTTGAGAGATTTTTTCAAGATTGTGCAACACTTCGCTATAAGAATCGTCAATTCCACAAAGTTCATTCACAACATTTTTCCAACTAGAAAGATTTTCCGCTGAATGTTTGTTGCGCATTGGTAAATCAGCTTTCACTCCAGCAAGTACAATCTTTTTAAACAAATTTCTTCTTGCTGTTTCACTATACATTGAATATTTTACAGGGGTATTTAGGAAAGATTTTTCCAAAAATACATTAAACAAATTTGCAACACTATTATCTTCCGATGAATTTAAAACATTTATATCATCAATAATCCTAATCTTGTCATCAACAATTACAAAATTATTAGGATTTATATAATCAAAAGTATAATGAGTTTTATTTTTTGAGCCTAATAAATTTAAACTTTGGCAATCTTCTGCCACCGCATCAAAACTTTTCTGAGGAAGGTCACTCAATCTGGGAAGTGCAATATATTGATAATAGATAGAGCTTTCCTCTGCAGAATTTTTTATAGCAAATTCTTGCGGAACACCAACGGGAATATGTGCACCATCTGATGAAACATTTTTCAAAATAGTGACATCTCCAAAATCAGCAACCTTGCTACCATAATATGTTTTTAAACCTTTAAATCCATTTTCTGGAAGTTCCGCCATCTTTTGGGCTCTTGGTCTTGTTCCGATATCAAACTTCATACAAAAATCATCATCTATTTTATAAACCGAACCATGAGCGCCCTCTCCAAGCAATCTATCCGGAGATAATTTTTCTCTGATAAACTTTTGAATTTCTCCTAAAAGACTTTTTCTTTCAACTTC
>JBNMKP010000015.1:0-13075 GCA_050874405.1 bacterium | reverse complement strand
TCAAAAAACACGGTGTTACAACTGTTAGAAACTTTGATGCATTAAATGATGTTAATAACTTGTTATATTCAAGCCAATGTATTAAAAAACACGGTTTGAAACACGAAGTAACTATCACAATGATGGAACTTCCTATAGGTTGTACAGGAGCACATGACGTTGCATTCTATGAAAGAGTTTTAAGATCAATCTTAGATGCAGGAATTGAATTTGATTCTTTGGCATTCAAAGATGCTTCAGGAACTTCTGCTCCTCACAAAGTATTTGAAACAATCAAAAGAACTCGTGAAATTTTAGGTGCTGATGCAGATATCAGATTCCACTCACACGAAACAGCAGGTACAGGTTTAGCAGCTTATCTTGCAGCTCTTGAAGGTGGCGCTAATTGTATCGACTTGTCTATGAAACCTGTATCAGGCGGAACAGCTCAACCTGATATCGTTTCTATGTGGCATGCATTAAAAGGTACAGATTATGACCTAGATTTAGATATCGAAAAAATCTTAGCGACAGAAGAAATCTTTAAAGAATGCATGAAAGATTACTTCTTACCACCGGAAGCATTAGCAGTTAACCCGATGATTATTCAATCACCTCTTCCTGGAGGCGCATTGACTGCAAACACTCAAATGTTACGTGATAACAACTTGATGGATAAATATCCTCAAATCGTTGCAGCAATGAAAGAAGTTGTTGAAAAAGGCGGTTTCGGTACATCTGTAACTCCTGTTTCTCAATTCTATTTCCAACAAGCATTTAACAACGTAATGTTTGGCAACTGGAAGAAAATTGCTGAGGGTTACGGAAAAATGGTTCTTGGATATTTCGGAAAAACTCCATGCGAACCTGATAGCGAAGTTGTTAAAATTGCAGAAGAACAATTAGGATTACAACCAACAACAGAAACAGTTGTTGATATAAACGACAAAGACCCTAACAAAGGCCTTGAAGTTGCTAAGAAGAGATTAGAAGACGCAAATTTACCTGTAAATGATGAAAACCTATTTATTTCTGCAGCATGTAAAGAAAAAGGTATTTTATTCTTACAAGGTAAAGGAACTATCGGTGTTCGTAAAAATGAACCTAAAAAAGAAGCTCCATCAACTTCAACAGGTTCAACAAATGAATACACAGTTACTGTTAACGGTAAAAAATATGCTATCGCACTTGATAACGGTAAAGCAACAGTTAACGGTAAAGAATATGACTTCAACGTAAAAGAAGGGATTGATGCAAAAGCTTCAGCTTCTGACGGTGAAGGAACTCCTGTAAAAGCAGCTCTTCCTGGAAATGTGTTGAAAGTTTTAGTAACTGAGGGAAATTCAATTGAAGAGGGTGACGTTATCGCTGTTGTTGAAGCAATGAAAATGGAAACAGAAATTAAATCTCCGGTATCAGGTACAGTTAAATCTGTTGATATTGAAGTTGGAAACAAAGTTCAAACAGGTCAAGTATTGGTTACTATAGGTTAGGAGGGCTAAAATGATATTATCAGAAGGATTATTACAATTATGGCACTCCACAGGGATTTACAACATGGTTGATAAATTCGACCCAAGTATCACAAATCCTGTAGAACAATTTTTACACCAATTCGGTCACCCGATTATGCTTGTAATTTGTTTGTTCCTATTGTGGCTTGGTATCAAAAAACAATATGAACCGTTGTTGTTAATTCCTATTGCTTTTGGTGGTTTGTTATCAAATATTCCGCTTGCAGGAATTGCAGACCCAACCGGATTTTTAGGAATAATTTACGAAGCAGGTATTCATAAAGGATTATTCCCGTTGATTATCTTTATGGGTGTTGGAGCAATGACAGATTTCGGTCCGTTGATTGCAAACCCTAAAACAGCATTATTAGGTGGTGCAGCCCAATTCGGTATTTTTGGCGCATTATTACTTGCACTTTGCTGTTTTGGTTTTACACTGCCGCAAGCAGGCGCAATCGGTATTATCGGTGGTGCTGACGGTCCGACATCAATTTATGTAACTTCAAAATTAGCTCCGGAATTATTAGGAGCAATTGCTGTTGCAGCTTATTCATATATGGCTTTGGTTCCTGTTATTCAACCACCTATTATGAAATTATTCACAACAGACAAAGAACGTAAAATCCAAATGGAACAATTAAGACCGGTTACCAAAAGAGAAAAAATTGTATTCCCATTAGTTGTTCTTGGGCTTTGTATAATCTTCTTACCTGATGCTTGTCCATTAGTTGGTGCTTTGACATTCGGGAACTTATGCAAAGAATGCGGTGTTGTTGACAGATTGTCAGACACAATGCAAAATGCCTTAATCAACATTGTAACAATATTCTTAGATTTGTCAGTAGGTTCAAAACTATCAGCTGAACAATTCCTAACTATTCAAACATTGTTCATTTTGGTTTTGGGTATAATTGCATTCTCATTTGCGACAGCAGGTGGTGTTTTGATGGCAAAACTTATGAACGTTTGGGAAATCTTTATGGCTAAATGTCAAAAAAGAGAACCTAAACTTATTAACCCATTAATTGGTTCAGCAGGTGTTTCTGCCGTTCCAATGACAGCCAGAGTATCAAACAAAGTTGGTTTAGAATACAACAACCAAAACTACTTATTGATGCACGCAATGGGTCCAAACGTTGCAGGTGTAATCGGCTCAGCAGTTGCTGCCGGTGTATTACTTGCACTTTGTCATTAATAAAAACTAATCAAAATTATATAAAACAGGATTTAGATTACTCTAAGTCCTGTTTTTATTATAAAATATAAGAAAAAATATTTTGGGAGGAAATTTATATGACTAAAAAAATTGCAATTTTAGGTTCAGGTCAAGGAAAAGTTTTCGAAAGTATAGTTAATTACTTGAAAAATAAAGATATCGAAATTACATGCCTGTCAAACAACCTAAAATCTGAACTATTTAAGACTGCGCAAGATTTGAATATCAAACATAAATATCTTCCTAAAGAAGAAAATACCCAATATTTTGCATCTGGGAATTTTGATTTAATTGTTTTAACAGATTATAACGAAAAACTTGATAATGACACACTTGAAGTTGGGAAATTTATAAACATTCACCCATCATTACTACCGGCTTTTAAAGGTGAAGATGCAATTCAAAGAGCATTCTTAGCAGGGGTGAAAGTCACAGGTGTAACCGTTCATTGGCTAAAAGAAAATGTTGAAGAGGAAACCATTATCGCCCAATATCCTGTACTAATTGGAATAACAACACATCTAGATGAAGTTGAAAAAGATATTTATGATGTTGAAAAAAAATTGTATCCACCTGTTATTGATGCGATTTTGAATGACAGAGTCTTTGATTTCCAAGATTTATTTAAATCTTCTTGTCACGCAAATGGTGGTTGTAGTGGAGGTTGTTCAAAATGCCACAACTAAAAGTTTTAGTCCTTGAAGATGAATTTGACAAAAACTCTTTATATAAAAAAGTAAGTGAGTCCGATTTTTCTTCAAGCACATACTCCGCAAGTGAAATCGCATATAGCAATTATGATGAATTAGCACAAAAAGCATTAGATAAGGGAATTGAACTTTTTATAACAGATTCAGAAAAAGATATTTTTAATGGTATTGTTGAAATTCTAACGTCATACGGACTTGAATGTATAGGAACAAATCGAAAGTATTCAAGACTAAGTAGCTCAAAACTCTTTGCAAAAAGATTTTTGAATAAATATGATATTCCATATCTTAAAAGGGTTGAGTTTGATGATGTGACATTTCCTGTCGTTCTAAAAAATGACTTTTCAAACGAAAGTAGTCTAATTTATTCTCAAAATGAACTAGAAGAAAAAACAATAAAACAAGATGACTTTATTGAGGAATTTGTTACAGGTGACGAGATATCTGTTACGTCATTTTATAATTCTGAAAAATTGATAAACTTTGAACCTGTTAAAATTCACAAAAAAGATTTTGATAATATTGGGAGTTCTTGTCCTGTTTACATAAGTTATGATCAGTATGACAAACTACAAAATTATCTGACAAAATTTGAACACGCACTTCTTGAAGATGATGCGAATTTCAAAGGTTTTATAACTTCAAACCTAGTATGGAACGGAAGTGAATGGATTGTTGTGGATTTTCAAATAAACATCGGGAATTCAACGTTGTTGAACCATTTGGAATCAGATTTACTTGCGACAATTCTCTATAGCACAAAACAAAAATACAAAGAAAAAACAACAGGTTCAATTGTTGTACAAAACACAAAATCTAATTTTAAACTTCCACAAAACGATAACATCAAAATATACAATGATGAAGAAAATCAAAAACTAACACTCTCAACAACAGCAGATTTTCCATTTAAAGATATCGAAACTTTTTTAAAAGAAGTTCCTGAGCTTGAATATCCCGTTATTTATTAACGATAATATTCAACTTTTCTATTACACCATTGAAAAAAGATTTTGGTTTATTTGATGGTGGTTTAATTTGTTTAATATCTGCTTTTACTGAATTTATATCTGTACTTCTTATTTTTGAAGAGTAAATCGATTTAATTTCTTTAATTGCTGCTTCGTTCATTATTGTTCAAGCCTCTTTACACAGGGTAATAACTATCTATATCTCACTATATCTCTACAATAGCTCCATTGGTTCAACTTCAAAGTCAACAATGAATGTTCCTTTAGTTGAAAATGCCTTAGATAAAGCATCATCTACTTCTTCAATAGATTTAACTCTAAGAGCTTTTGCGCCATAACTTTCAGCTAGTTTCAGAAAGTCCGGATTTGAAATTTTTGTTTGAGAATAACGTCCTCCACAAGTCTTATCTTGTAATTGTCTAACCATTCCAAGATATCCGTTATTCAATATCATTATTTTAACATCTAAATCATAATCAATGCAAGTAGCAAGTTCATGCAATCCCATCTGGAATGAACCATCACCTGTAATACAAACTACAGGATTTTCCGGTTTTGCAATAGCAGCACCAATTGCTGCAGGAAAACCAAAGCCCATAGTACCAGAACCGCCTGAAACTAAAACTTTTCTATTTTCGTTTTGTTTCAAATTTTGAACTGCCCACAATTGATGTTGACCAACTTCTGATGTAAATATTAAATCTTTATTCTTTGTAAACTCTTCAATCTTTCTAATAACTTCAAAAGAATGGAGTCTATTTGTAAACCTTTTACGCCCAACATTCAAACTTCTTAAACCCTGAGCATCATTTAACCAAGTTGAAAATGATTTATTCAAACCAAAAGAATTCATCTTGTCTAAAACATCTTTTATATCCGCGCAAACTGACTCAATTGGAGAAATAACTCGTCCAATTTCTTTCTCATTTATATCAATTTGAACAAATTTAGATGACAAATCTGTATCTTTAAACATACAAGTAATTCGATCATTAAATCTTGCACCGAAAGATAAAATCAAATCAGCATCTTTTAGAATTTGATTTGCGGCTTTATCACCAAAAATTCCAACCATACCAAAATAATTTTTACTATCTTGCGGAAAAGTTCCAAGCCCCATCATTGTACTAACAACAGGAATATTGAACTTTGTTGAGAATTTTTGCAAATCTAATCCGGCATTAGCATGAGTAACTCCACCACCTGAAACAATTACTGGTTTTGAAGATTTTGAAATTTTATCCAGTACCCTCAAAACATCTTGTTCTTTTGCTTCACAAATAGGTAATGACAATTTTTGTATTTCACTATCAACATTTTCAATAGTTTGTGAAAAAATATCCTTTGCCATATCTATCAAAACAGGACCTTTTTTACCTGATTGAGTAATATTGAATGCTTCAACAAGAGAAGTTTGAATATCTTTAGCGTCTGTAATTTGAAAAACTTTTTTAGTACAAGTTTTTGTCATATCGCAAATATCAGCTTCTTGAAAGGCATCTTTACCTATCAAGTCTTTAAAAACCTGCCCTGTCAAAACAACCAAAGGATAACCGTCCAAATATGCATTAACAATACCGGTAACAGTATTTGTTGCCCCAGGACCTGATGTTACTAATACAACACCGCATTTACCTGTTGTACGAGCATAACCTTCTGCTGCATGCACAGCAGACTGTTCATGACGAACAAGGACATGTTTTATGGAAGAATCATTATACAATTCGTCATAAATACCCAAAACAATTCCCCCAGGATAGCCAAAAATAGTATCAACACCCAAACCTTTTAAAGTTTTGATGATAACCTTAGCTCCTGTCATTGTTTTTGTATCTTGTCCTATCAACATGTACACTTTATCCCCATAATCTGACTTATTATATTATACCATAGATAACAAAAAAGAAGCAGAAATTTACAATCGCAAACTTCCACTTCTTTTAATTATTTTTAATGCTTAAAACCTATTTACCGATTAAAGTATTGAAAGCATCTTTTTTCTTTTGTAAAGCATTTTGGTTAGCTTTTTGTTTTGCAGCTGCGTCTTTTTTAGCTTGCTCTTGTTTCTTTTGCCATTCTTGTTTTTTCTTTTCTAGAGCTTTTTGATTTGCTTTTTGTTTTGCTTCTGCATCTTTTTTAGCTTGTTCTTGTTTTTTCTTTAATTCTTGTTTTTTCTTTTCTAAAGCTTGTTGATTTGCTTTCTTTTGTTGTTCGTAAGCTTTTTGACGTTCTTGTTGTTTTTTAGCTGCTTCTTTTTGAGCATTTGTTAAAGATTGTTCTTTTTGACCAACTTTATTTGCTGCATTATTTAATGCATTTGACAAAGTTCCTGCATTAGCAGCTCCAACTGATAAAATTGATACAGCCATAAGTGAAACTAATAATTTTTTCATTTGTTTTCTCCTTTCAACTCTTCAGAAGTTAAAACTTCCAATTTCTCTTTCTTTTTATCTAATTTATCTTGTAAAAATTCTAAGTCTTTTTGTTTTTTCTCTTTTAAAGCATCAACCCTTTTAATTTGTTTTTTAGCTTTTATGTAATCAAGAGAAGTTTTTCTTTTCTTATTATATTTTTGACGGTCTTTGAAAGATGTTTTAGCAGATTTTGCAATGTCGTTATTTAATTCTACCCCTTGCGTTGATTGTACAGGCTCTTTTGCTTTTCCGAACGCATAACACTCAACTCCGGAGAATAACATTCCAAATATCACGATATAAACTAAAACCCTAAACATGTTCAAAATCTTACTCCAAAAATTAATACATATCAATAATTTCTGAAATTCCCTTTTGCGCAAGTTTGAAAATTTCAATCATCTTATCAAATTCATAAGGTTCACCCTCTGCAGTAGTTTGGAATTCAATAATCTTACCACTCTTTGTAAGAACAACATTTGAATCAACTTGAGCATGAGAATCTTCCGCATAATTCAAATCCAAACGAACTTCACCATCAACAATTCCTGCTGAAATTGCACCAACAGGTTCAATAATCGGATTTTCTTTCAATGTTCCGTCAGCTAATAATTTATCAATCGCATCAGATAGAGCTACAAATCCACCGCAAATACTTGCTGTTCTTGTACCACCGTCTGCTTGAATAACATCAGCATCAATTGTGATTGTCAAATCTGACATTTTTTCTAAATCCAAACATGCTCTCAAACTTCTTCCGATTAGTCTTTGAATTTCTTGTGTTCTACCTGAGATTTTAGTTCTTTCTCTTGAACATCTTGTTGATGTTGAAGATGGCAACAAAGAATATTCAGCAGTCAACCAACCTCTTTTATCATCTTTGTCCATCCATTTTGGTTTTCCAACCTCAACACTAGCAGTTGTTATAACTTTAGTATCACCGAATTCAACTAAAACGGAGCCTAAAGCATGTTTTGTATAGTTTCTTGTGAATTTTACCTCTCTTGTTTGATTGTTCTCTCTATTCTCAATCCTCATTCCACTTTCTCCTTATATTAATAATAACGATTTTCCATCTATAAAGTTCATTTATCCTTTATAATCGTAATCCCACATATAAATTTGTCCGCAATAACGACAAACGGCATGTTCATTCATAAATTGCAAATCCGGAACAAAAACATACCCGTCAACAGTAATTTCTATCTCATTTTTTTCATTATATCGTTGCGAAAAATTCTTATCCCCTTGATAATCAGGAGAAAACATTAATTCAAATTTATCCTTTGATTTACAATTCTTACAAATAAACATAATAAACTATTCGTCCCTATATTCATTTTTTGCTTTTCTGTTTGAAGATTTCTTCGTTCTTTTGACATCTCTAACTTGTTCAGTATCTTTTATATCAGAAAGATTTTTGTACCACAAAGACCAACAAATGCTTCTGATTGGAAGAGTTAACCCTGCAACTATACAACTCAAAATAGTAACAAATATCCAGTTTGAAACCATTTCAACAGTGATATTGTATGGTAATCTTGCATAAGAAAAAGCATGATTTATTGTATGCAACGGCAAAAGTTTCCCAATAAAATCGAATATTGAGCATACAGATTTTGTCAAATTCAAATAGTCAAATACAACGGTAATTCCTTGAGTGATGATAAATATTGAGAAGAATGCCAAAATTAACATCAAAAAGAATGTTCTACCCCAATCACCTTTTACAAGTACAAAACTCTTTTTATAGCATTCCCATATTGATAAATCGGGTTCAAATGTAAAAACTTGAAAGATTAGAATTAAATAAATCCACAACACAAACCCTGGGATTATAAAGAAAATGCTTGTACCTAACGACATTAAAACACTTAATATTAAAAGGAATCCAATATATTTAAGACTTCTTCTTGTCGCAACTTCATTATGCGATTTGAAATCATAAACTTTTCCACTCGTCACAGCACCTTCAGTCATTGAATTCAATGCAACATAAGCAACTACATAATCCCAAAAAGCTTTCGCAAATATCAATAACCCCGGAATTGCCAAAAGTAAAATAAATAACATTGCAGAAGATATACTATCAGCTTTAGCAGCAATTTTATCTGACAATCCTAAAGTTAAGCCAAAACAAAGAGCTATCCCTAAAACTTGTCCAAACACAGGAAACAACATATACAAAATGAACTTATCAATATTTGAAAAATAGATTTTTAAACCCTCAAATAATACAAACCAAATACTGTTTTTCATTTTATATTTGGACATAAAGCCTCCTTTGTTGTATCATAATTTTATTACAAATATATTTAGAAAAACAATGAAAAATTACAAAGATTTAATAAAAGAAATTACAAAAGAGGATTATCAAGAGGGAAAAGCAAATCTCCATATCCACACGACCTACTCTGATGGGAAAGGCACATTTCCAGATATTGTAAATCAAGCAAAGAATAAGTATAAATTTTTTGCAATAACAGACCACAATACAATTCAAGGGCATATTGATAACCCTGATTCCGGCGCAATATATGGTGTAGAATTTGATGTTTGGTATAAATATATATTTCTACATTTACTTGCCTATGGAATAGATATTAATAATGAAGAGATGAAAAAGTTCTACGCAAAAGATAAACGAGGAACAGAGATGGACATTATCCGTTTCTTTGCGAAAAGAGATATTAAAGAACTAATTGACACTATTCACAAAGCGGGAGGAATAGCAGTTTTAGCTCACCCTTGCTGTTGTTGGGCATTGAATTTGGATAAATTTGTAAAAGATTTAACTAATTTGGGGCTAGACGGGATTGAAGTTTACTACCCATACCCAAGATGGAGAAAGTATATCAAATTTTCAAATCCTGAAAGTATAGAAACACTAGCAGATAAATATAACCTAATCAAAACAGGCGGAACCGACTGCCACAATAAAGAGCTGGAATAAAAGTAATTAGGATAATAAGGAAAAGGGCAATAAGGGAATAAGTTCTTTACGTTTTTATTTATACCCTATTCCTAGCCAACAAAACTACATGTCCACCCCTTGCGGGAGGACCGAAATCTTTGATTTCGAGGAGGGGTAAAAAGCCACTACTTTTGCCAATAACTCAATGGTTTATATAAAATATTCCAATAAGGGGTTGAATTGTCTTTAGGGTTCATGTTTTTATGAGCCCAATAATAGCAACTTACTTGATTGCCCGAGTTTTGAATAGTCGGATTACACATACTATTATATCTTCCGAAATAAGACTGATAAGCAAATATATCATGTCCTAGCCTATTTGGACCGCTATAAGGACCATTTGTGTCAAACTTAAAAGTAATATAAGCAGGCATTCCTCCATTATTTTCAACTCTAAAAGACGTTACTAACATTCCATTATTCAGGAAATAAACCTCTCTAGAACCGGCATCAAAATAATAATTATTTGGCCATTGACTACCTAACATTCCATAGATATGACTAACACCTTGTGAATAAAGTACATTATTAGAAATTTTTTGAGATACTTGTAATTGAGTAGTCCAAACTTTGTTCAATTCTGTAACCCTATCTTTTAAGTCATTAATATTACGATCTGTTATGCTTTCATAAGGGATATTGAATTCTGAAGCATCATCGTAACCCAATTCATTTAGAGAAGATTTTAAAGCTTGTTGAAAAATAGCATCAGCTTTTTTAAAACGTGTTTCAAGTTCTATAACTCTAAATTTAGTTATAAGTGTTGGAATAGTCATTGCCGCAACGATTCCAATAATTCCTAGAGTGATTAAAACTTCTGCTAAAGTGAAGGCAAGTTTCTTTTTGCCCCCTCTCCCTAACCCACCTCTCGCAAAACAATTCACTGGATTGTTTTGCTCGGCAGAGTCACATGGGGCGAGGGAACAAACCTCATTGTCATTACGAGGAGAACAAGCCGAGCGGAGTGCGAAGCAGCCTGTCGAGAAGATAGGTTGCCTGCAGTATAAGTCGGCAGTCTCGGAGACACATTTTATGCGAGGCGCAGTAAACAAATGTAACATTGATTTATACGGAGCGACGTCGTAATCTTGTACACTTGGGTATTCTAAGTTATGAGATTCTTCACTTTTTCTCCAAGAATTCTTCCTTAAACCATTCCACATACTTTCTCCTTTAAAATATATTAAATTTTATTCAATTGTATTATAATATATTATACTCTACTTGAATTTTAAGTCAAATAAAAAACGCACTTATATAATGTAGTTATGATTACAGTTAAACTACACGAACTTATTTGGCAACACAAAGTCAAAGGCTATCAAGTGGCTGAAGCCACAAATTTGAGCAAAGCTACAATTTCAAAACTTGTACAAGGAGAGAATATTGATGTAAAATTAAGCACCATCAATAAGCTTTGTAACTATTTTAAATGTGATCTTAAAGACCTTATTGAATATAAACCGGATTAAACAGAAACTTTTTTATCTGCAGTATTAAGGATATAAATTTGTCTTAAACCCTCTAAAGTCAATGTTGGGTTAACATCATCAAAAGGTCTGGTTAAATAATTTGCAATCAATCCGCAATAACCACCGGTTGCAACGATTGTCGCCTTTTCACCTAATTCTTTTTCGCATTGAGCAACCAATCCGTCAACCATGCAAGCAGTTCCACGAATTACACCTGATAGAATTGCATCTGTAGTGTTGTGCCCTATTGCGTTTTGAGAAATTGAAACATCAATCTTCGGAAGTTTTGATGTCGCATTTTTTAAACATTTCATTTGAGTGTTTATCCCTGGAGCAATTACACCACCTAAAAATTCACGGTTAGAATTAATAATATCAAACGATGTTGCAGTACCAAAATCAATTACAATAACTGCACCATTATACAAATTAGCTGCAGCAACTGCGTTTGCAAGTCTATCCGCACCAACTTCTCTAGGATTATCCGTCAAAACTTTCACCCCTAAATTTATATCAGAAGCTACAAATACAGATTTAATGCCAAAAACATTATCAACAGCACGTTTGAATTTGATATTTAGCTCTTCAACTACAGAGGCAATAACGCAACCATCAATTGAATAATCCTTAAACAAAGATTTCAAAAGAATTTCATATTCTTCTCCTGATAAATCCTTATCTGAAGCTAAACGAAACTCATTAATATATTTATTATCTTTATATAAACCTAGGGTAATACTTGTATTTCCGATATCAGCTGTTAATAACATAATAGACTTGTCCTCACATATCTGAGAACAAGTCTATTACAAACATAGTTTTTATGCAAAATTAAATATTAGTACCACCTAAGTCGTGACCATTTGAAGCTGCAAAGCCCCAACCAAAAGCTGAACCTGAATTATGTACAGGTGCGTGACCAGCTGCGACTTGACCATTTTGTTCAAACAAGAACTTTTTAATGTTCCGAACTTCTTTTGTACCAAAACCAGCTAAATATGTGCTTGCTTTTTTATATCCGTTTCCGATTGCATCAATTGCATTGCCGCCCATAATTTCATCCTCCGAGTGTCATAATCATTCTTACTTATATAAAGTATTTCATAATGATTGGATTGCTTAAAATCAAAAATATTGTTACATTTCGTAATATTTTTATAAGATGTTCAAATGTTTCAAATTACAACAATAAACCTTGACAAAAAATTATGAGCTGATAGAATTAGAAGTATCGTAGAATACTAAATTTATAGTAGTATATAGTAGACAGAAAAGAAGGAGATTAATCTCATGGCACGTGAAAAGTATGAACGTAAAAAACCGCACTTGAACGTAGGTACAATCGGCCACGTTGACCACGGTAAAACTACATTAACTGCAGCTATTACTGGTGTTTTAGCAGCAGCTGGTCAAGCAGCAGCTAAAAAATTCGATGAAATCGATGCTGCTCCAGAAGAAAGAACTAGAGGTATTACCATCTCTACTGCTCACGTAGAATACGAAACAGATAACAGACACTATGCACACGTTGACTGCCCAGGCCACGCTGACTATGTTAAAAACATGATTACAGGTGCTGCTCAAATGGACGGAGCTATCTTAGTTGTAGCTGCAACTGATGGTGCTATGCCTCAAACTCGTGAACACATCTTGTTAGCAAAACAAGTTGGTGTTCCTAACATCGTTGTATTCTTGAACAAATGTGATATGGTTGACGATCCTGAATTGTTAGAATTGGTTGAAATGGAAGTTAGAGAACTTCTTTCTTCATACGAATTCGATGGAGATAACATTCCATTTATCCACGGTTCTGCATTGAAAGCTT
>JBNMKP010000014.1:0-13309 GCA_050874405.1 bacterium | reverse complement strand
TTGTTTTGCATTACTGTACGAACTCTGTGGGCTTGTGACATTGTAGGTTTTGATTTCAAGAAATTGTCTGCAACTGTTGTTACAATAATTTGTAATCTTTGCTCCGGTGTGTACATTTCAAGTTCTGTCAACAAGTCAACGAATGCTAAAGAACCCATGTCGGCTTTGTTTTCTTCAATAATATTTCTATATTTACCTAGTTTTTCACTACTTTCTTTTGGCCCTAGAGAGTGAGCATTTTCGTGTCCGATTGTGAACCAATGGTCAGCTTCATCTAGGTAATATTTGTGTTGTTCTTTATCTAAAATTGCATCAAGTCTTTCTTGCAATTTTTTAGTATCACTGATAAATCGGATTTGTCTATGGTAAACATTTCTTCTTCCTCCGCCGATTGTGAGTGATAACTTGTCAGAGTTTGGAAGATTTTCAGCGAGTGTAATTCCTCCTCTATATTCTCCAACATCACCTGAAGCCATAACCATATCAACATCAACCATTGTTTGTTTTGCATCTGTGTCTGCAGAAATTGTTTGTTCATATTCATCTTTGTATGGCATATTATCTGCTAAAGTCGGCAGATATTTTTTGATAGCCATAAGAGCATCTGTACCTTGTTTGTTGATAATTCCGACTCTTCCTCCTAAGAAATCTTTTGGAATTGGAGAGATTCCAAATTCTTTTAATCTGTTTGATAACTCTTCGTTTTCAACAATTGTACCTGTCATTTCATCTTCGTAGTTTTCTCTGGTGATAGTGAATTCTAGTGGTGTATCTTGAAGAGTTGCCCATTTTTTATCTGCATAAGCATCAAGCATTGGATCAGCTTTTCTTAGAGCTGCGGCTTGAAGTTTTAGAAATTCATTAAAATCAGAGTTTGTTGAAACTTCTGATGCTTTATCAAGTGCATCAGCCATTTTTGCAAAATCATCTTTAAAGTAATCAATGTAGTCAATTCCTTCAAGATTTTCTTCTTTTCTTACAACTACAGAGCGTTGAGTAAGAATTTTTCTAACTTCTTCAACTTGTCCTTCTCTAAGCATTCTTAGTAAAACAGAATGGAATTCTTCTTTTGACAAGTCTTCTGGGTAAACACCTTTGCCTAATTTTTCGTCAATTCCTTTGATTAATCTAATTGGGTTTGACATTGTATCAATTGCGTTTACACCTTTTTGAGCATCAAATAATATTTTAGTAAGTTTTGCTTGTTTATTACCTTTTGCAGATTCTTCTTCTAAAAATGCTTTAACTTCAAGGTTGTGTTTGCAATCAAGTTGCATGTTTATTTTTTCTAAAATCTCGGCTGCTTTACACAAATGAACAAGAGCTTTTTTATCTCCGTCAGCTAATGCCAAATATTCTGGCGCATCAGCTTTAAGAAATTTCTTTTTGATTAAATAATCTTTGTTAGTTCTTTTTTCAAGTTCGTCCATTGATAAGTTAAATTCAAATTTAGCCATTATAAAACTCTCCTATATTATTTTTTTTATAAAATAAATATAGCACATATTAATTTATGCGCAATAAACTTTGTAGATGAAATTACTTTTCGGAAAAAATCTATAAGTGGGTCAGAGTTGCCCTACAACTATAAAAAGATTACAACGATACTTCTTCTACATAATAAATAGTAGCGAGGGTAAGTTTTTCTCTCGTTACTATTAAAATCTATTTATTTAAAATCAATTAGCCAACTTTAGAAAATTTTTGACCAACAGTATTCATTAGTTTTTCAAAATCTTTGTCATATTTATCATCAACAACAATATCTAACTTGCAAGGAGCAGATGGATTTGTTTTGTATTCTCCATTCATAAAGTCATTCAATTTTTTAGCAGATGCTTTATTTACGTCATTGTTATTAACACCTAACAATGCACCTACTGCAGAATCTCTTTTTAAGCAGTCTTCTGCTGATTTCATTTCTTGATTTGCATCAAATTGATATCTTCCTGCAAAATTTTGAGAAAAACCAGAGGCAATACTTGTATTCATATTTTAATCCTTTCTATAAACTCTACAGTTTCTATAAAGACAGTGAATATAAAAGTTGCTAAATAATTAAAAAATATTAAGTAATATTATTTGTGGTAAGTTTCGTTTTTTATAATTTTAAATGCGCGATAAATTTGTTCTACAAGAATAAGTCTTGCAAATTCGTGCAGAAAAGTCATTTTAGACATGCTCATTTTTAAGTTCGCCCTTTGTGAAACATTTTTTCCAATTCCGCAAGAAGAACCAATTACAAAAACAATTTCTTGTGTTCCAAGATTTGTTAAATCTTCAATTTTTTTTGCAAATTCTTCACTTGAAAATTGCTTGCCTAAGATTTCCATCGTAATAACAAAATCAAGAGGTTTGATGTTTGAAAGAATTTTTTCACCCTCTTCAAGTAATATTTTTTCTTTTAAATTTTCATCTTTTATTTCAATTGGATTTAGCTCTATAACTGAAACAGAAGCATAGGGAGTTAATCTTTTTAAAAATTCGTTAATTCCGTCTTTTAGATATTTTTCTTTAATTTTACCAAGAGCTATAATCTTAATTTTCACTTTTTGTATTATCGCTTTCTATATAAAGTGATTGAGATGGGAATGCAAATTCAATATTTGCAGCTCTAAAATCTCTGATAACTTCGCCTAAAAATTCACCACGAACTTTTAAAAATTTTTCGTATGAGCCGGATTTTACATAACCTCTGAATCTGATATTTATTGAGCTATCTCCAAGGTCATGGATTGCTACTGTGAATTGATTATGAATTTCTTTATGCGCAAGTGCAATATTTTTCAGAATTTCTTGTGCTTTTTTAATGCTTTCGTTACTTGTTGAATATGTAACTCCAAAAGTGATATTTATAAAACGCTTTTTAGCTCTAGAAACATTTGTAATAACAGCATTTGCAGCTAAATTGTTCGGAACAGAAATCAAGAAATTGTCTAAATCTCTGACTTTTGTAGAACGAATATTGATGTCTTCAACATAACCTTCAATTCCGTCAATTTTTACATAATCACCAACTTTATAAACATGGTCAGATAGTAATTCAAAGCTACCAAAGATATTAGCTAAAGCATCTTTAGCTGCCATACCTACTGCGATACCACCGATTCCGAAACCTGCAAGAATTGATGATACTGAATAACCTTGGCTTTGTAAAAATCCTGTGATTGCAATGAATAGTAAAAATGCCTTTAATAATTTTGTTAATATTGGCATAAATCTTAACAGTGGAGAATTAGATTCTGCTGATTGGATTTTTTCTCTAACTTTTTTATCTATAACATTTATAACTTTGAATAAAATTAAAATGAGTACGGTATTTATCGCTATAGCAATTAGTCCTTTTTCCCATAAAGGCATATTGTTTTCTCCTTAAAACTGTTATCTGTATTTATTATATCTGCCTAAATTATCTATGTAAATATTTTATAAAAAGTTTTACTTTTTAATAAATTTTGCTAGACTGAAAGTATTATGTTTATGAAAAAAAATGATAGAAATCTCATTTCGGTTGTAATTTTTGTGGGTTTTCTTGCTTTAGGGATATTTTTTGCAAAGATTTATCAACCGGAAAGTAAAACTAATAGAATATATATACAAGCCTTAAAAGATTACGAAAATAAAAATTACTCAAATTCATATTATTTATTTTCAAAAATAAGTTACAGTTCCAAATTAAAACCAGTCGCAATATATAGACAAGCATTGTGCGCTAGAGCTTTAGGTGATGAAAAATCGGAAATAAAGAAATATCAAACTTTATTCCGTTTTTATCCGAATAATAAATTGAGTAATGAAGCTAAATATCAAGCTGCGCAATTACTTGTGGATTCCGATCCGAAACTAGCTAAAAAATATTTTAATTCTGTTGCAATGTCAAATGCTGATGAAGATTATAAATTAGCGTCTGAGTATTACAAGGCAAGAATTACCTCCGCAAATATTCGTTATTCGAACAAAATTTTTTCTCGTGCAAAAATGGCAGGAGTTGAACATTCTTTCCGCAAATATTTGGAAAAAGCCCCAAGAGGAAGACTTGCTGTAAATGCTGCAAATACTTGGAAAAAGTTTAATCCTAATTTAAAATCACAAGATTTGACTTTGATTTCCAGAGCTTATTACTACGCAGGAAAATATAAAGAAGCTGAACAAGTTTTTCCTAAAACAAAAATGGAAGATAGTTGGGCTATTCAAGCTTTAACAGCCTATGCAAAAGGTGATTATATAAAAACACAAGTTTTGACCGAGTATGGTGTTAATAAACATTCTAAAAATATAGATAAAAAAGACTTTAAGCGTGCCGTAGATAACTATATAAAACTTGATAAAAACTCTTACAAAACAGCATCTTTGTTGTTTACAAAATCAAAAGGAGAAGGCAAAGATTATATTTGGAGCTTGAAGTGTCAATATTCTCCGAAAAAAGATAAATCATCTTGCTACAATGGACTTTATGCGAATTATCCGTCAGGTGATTATGCAGAAACAGCTATGTCTAATTTGTTTTTTGATAGCGTTGAAAAACGAGATTACGTTACGGCAAGACAAATGGGAGAAGATTTTCTCCATAGATTTCCAAATTCTGAAACTGCACCAATGGTTATGTTTTGGGAGGGAAAAATTGACAGAAAATATTCAAACTCTTCAAAATATGTAAAATATTTCCAAGATATTATTAATAAATATCCGGATACTTATTATGCCTATCGAGCATTTTGGATTTTGAAAGGTGTTGATACTGCGGTTATTCCTGCAAATCTTGAAATTAAACCTGTCGTTTATCCGTATAGATTTCCATCAAGAAACAATATTTTGTATAGCTTAATTAATGTTCAAGATTATAATATGCTTGCAAAATTTACTAAAGACGATTTTATAAAAAGTTGGGCTGAATACCAAAAGGGTAACTATTCAACTTCAATGTTACTTGCTCGTGATGCAATGGCAAAACTTGAAGTTAAGCCTGTCAAATCTGATTTAAGATGGCGATTGGTTTATCCGTTGAATTATTATAGGCAAGTAAAATCAATGGCTGATGAATATAAAAATAACGATGCATTAATGATGTCTATCATAAGAGAAGAAAGTTATTTTAATTCTGAATCGCAAAGTGGTGTTGGGGCAATTGGTTTGATGCAATTGATGCCTACAACAGCGCATGACGTCGGTGAGAAAAACGGAATTCAATTTAATACCAGTTATTTGTTTAATCCGGAACTTAACGTAAGAATTGGAAACTTGTATTATTCAACATTACGTAGTCTTTTAGAAAACAAAGATGTTTCTGCTATTGCGGCTTATAATGGAGGAGTCGGTTCAGTTACATCTTGGAAAACTTCTTTGAAATATCAAGATACAGATGAATTTGTTGAACAAATTCCGTATCCTGAAACTAAAAATTATGTGAAAAAAGTATTCAGAAGTTACTGGAATTACACTCGAATTTACCAAAAGTAGCGAAAAATCATACATTTGATTTATTACATTTTCTCGTAACGTGATAAAATAGTTCTTATGAAAAAGTTTTTAGTTTTATTATCAATTTTAATTATCAATTTAATTATAGCAAATCCGAGTTATGCGATAAAGATAGGTTTACTCACAGAAGTTGACCAAGCCGGTGTTGGTACAAACGTAAATGGTCGAATGATTGACGTTCATACAAATAAAACAGTTTGTACGATGGACGCAATGAAAGGTTATTTCCTTGTACCTTATAAAGGCGAAATTGCTGTAAAATCAGGCGGTCATTATTATACATTGGGTACAAATGCTGTTGTGCTAAGACCTGATAGTACAGGTTATGTTAGTACAAAAGGTAAATGGTACCGTGGAAAATTGATGGTAAAAATGTCTAATGGCAAACTCGTTGTAATTAATGATGTTGATTTAGAAGACTATTTAAGAGGAGTTGTTCCATCTGAAATGCCTGCAAGTTGGGAATATGAAGCTCTAAAAGCTCAAGCCATTGCAGCAAGAAGTTTTGCGCTTGCAAATTTAGGCAAACAATCTCGTTATGGTTATGATTTAAAAGACAATACCGAAGACCAAGCATATGGTGGAGCTTCAGCAGAAACAAACAGAACAAATCGAGTTATTGATGAAACCGCAGGTCTTGTTTTAACTCATGATATGAAAATTATTTCAGCATATTATTCAGCATCAGCCGGTGGAATGACAAGTACTTCTGCTTGGGGTTCAACAATTCCTTACGTTCGTTCTGTTCCGTCTTTTGATGATGATGTCAAGAAAAACGGGCATGGGGTTGGAATGTCACAGCATGGTGCTAACAATTTAGCAAAACAAGGTTATAATGCATATCAAATTTTGCAATATTTCTATCAAAATGTGAAATTTGCGAAATTGAACAGTAACTCATAATCCAGTAATATCAAGGCTTTTTAGTCGTATATCCCAGTAAATATACACTATATTTGAAAAAAGTCCTTATAAGTGCTCTAAAACCCTTGACAGTATTGAAGAAAGTGTTATAATAAGTTAGTCGATTACACAACTGCGGACAATGGTAAGTGCATTCCGTGGGAAAGGAAGAAGGAGGTTCGTAATGAACAAAGAAGAATTAGTAAAAGAAGTTTCTAAAAAAGCAAAAGTTTCTCAAAAAGCTACAGCTGAAATCTTGGCTGCAACTTTAGATTCAATCCAAAAAACAGTTGCTAAAGGTAAAAAAGTTACTTTAGTTGGTTTCGGTACTTTCGAAGCTCGCAAAAGAGCTGCTAGAACAGGTAGAAACCCTCAAACTGGTGCTACTTTGAAAATCGCTGCTAAAACAGTTCCTGCTTTCACAGCTGGTAAAAAATTCAAAGATCAAGTTAAGTAATTTTATTTACTTTAATAGGATTTTGAGGCTGCAAATGTTAATCGTTTGCAGTCTCTTTTTTGTCTAAATGTTACAATTATTTGAATGTCGGGGGTTTTCGTGGTAGCATTTTTTTAGTAGTTAATTTGGGTAGTGAGGTATTAAATGAAAAGTTCGACAATAAGAAGATCAACTCTATCAAGAGAAACAATGGAAGTTATAGAAAATCTTGCAAAAGATCAAGATTCTAACGGTTTACCAAATGAGTATGTTCGACCGGGAGATATCGAAACTCCAAAATCTGAAAATGATAGTAAAGCTCAAGAAATTGATTTGTTATGGCAAACTTTTAAAACAACCCAATTTAATACAAAATCACCTCTTGCTTATATGACAGGCGGATTTTTGGTTGGTGTAATTGCAACTATTTTAGTTTTAGTTTGTGTTGGAGCTATCGCAGTGAAAACAGATTCTAAACTTCCTAAAAAGACTTTGTTTAATTTAGAAAAATTATTTGTTAAGAAAGCAGCTCCAGAACAAACATTGGAACAACAAGCTGATAGTGCTAAAGATTCTGCCGATATGCAAGTTTCTATTCCTAGTGAAGAAGAAAATGTTTCTGCAGCATCTGAAAATGTATCTGACTCAACAGAAAACGCTAAAGGTGTAAAAGAATTTAAAAAATATGTTGTTCAAAGCGGTGATACAGGTGAAAGCATTATCAAACATTATTATGGTTCTTGGTCACAAGAAAAAGCTGGTTTAATTATGAAAGCAAATAACTTGACTAATTTGGACAAAATTAATATCGGTCAAGAATTGATTATTCCTATAAAAGAATAATATTGAGGTTTATATGAAAAGATTTAATAAAGTTGTCGCATTATCTTTGGCTGTAGTTTTGGGTACTGCAATGAGTTGCTTTGCTCAAAATTCTGAATGGAAAAACGATTTAAGAACAAAATTTTTGAATAATGAATCAATAATTATGGAGATAAATCTTCGTTCTTTTAATGCTCAAGATTTAGATGGTGATGGCTTTATTCAAGAGGATTTGGGCGAAGTTAAAGGCTCATTTATTAACGCTATTGCTCGTCTTGATGAATTAAAAAATCTTGGAATAAATACGATTCATGTTCTTCCGATTACTCCTGTTGGAAAGTTGAAAGCTTTAGGCACGGCAGGAAGTTTGTATTCTGCTGCCGGTTTTGATTCTTTAAATCCTGATTTGAAAGATAAAAATTCTAGTTTATCAATAGAAGAACAGGCTAAAAAGTTTATTGAAGAGGCTCACAAAAGAAATATCCGTGTAATTGTTGATGTTCCTGCTTGTGCATCTTATGATTTGTATTTGCAAAAACCTGATTTGTTTGTAACATCTGCTAATGGAGAGCCGGTTGTTCCTGCGGATTGGACAGATGTAAGGCTTTTGGCAACCGGAACAGAAGATAAAATTGATACTAATGTCTACAATTTGTATAAGGATTTTGTCAAATATATGATGGTACTTGGTGTTGACGGAATTAGGGCAGATGTTGCGCATTGCAAAACAATGGCTTTTTGGAAAGAATTAATTGCATATTCTCGTCAAAAAGATCCTGAATTTTTGTGGTTAGCAGAATCTTCTGAATCTTGGCACGATGCCGTTTCCCCTCAAGCAGTTTTTACCCCTTATGACAAATTGTTAGAAGCGGGTTTTGATGGTTACTATGGTTCATTTTTCAATATTAAGGATTGGAAAAACGCAAAAGATTTGTATAAAGATGTTTCATTGACTCTTGGCGAAACTAAGAAGTTTAATGATAAAAAATCTGCAATTGGAGCTTTTACAACCCATGATGAAGTTAGTCCGATACTTCTAAAGGGCCCTGCGTTGAGTGATATGATTATTTGGCTCAATGCAACATTACCTGTCGATTCGTACTTTGTAGACGGATTTCAAACCGGAGATGATTATAACTATAAAATGGGTAACAAGTTAGCGCCTGCCACAAATACTGATGATGATATGTATTTCACTCATAGAGGGAAAATTGATATATTTAATTTTTCAAGAAAACCTGAAGGCAAAAATCAAACATTGCGTAATGACTTTTTACTTGGAAATAACGTTAAACAAAGTTTGCTACCAACTTTGAACGAGGGTACTTTTACACCGATTAAAACTAAAAATCCAAAAGTTTTTGCTTATACATTAGGAAATTCTACAAAACGTGTTGTAGTGGTTGGGAATTTAGATTTTACAAATCCGATAAAAACATCTGTAACAATTCCAAAATACAATAAAAGATATAATGTTTTGCCGATTAAAATTTCATCAATGCCAGATGTGAATAAACATGGAAAGCTTTCTTTGAATCTTCAAGCAGGTGAAATCGTTGTTTTGATAATTCATGAATTGCTGTAGAGTTATTTAGTGATTTCGATTAAATCACTTATTTTGCAATCAAGAAACAGGCAAATTCTTTCGACCGTATCAAGGGTAATATTTGTGCGTTTGCCACGAATGATTTCAGAAATTTTGGCTTGGCTAATTCCTGTTGCGTTATGCAGTTCAACACCTGTTTTGTCTTTCTCCCAAAGGAGCTCTCTAAGCTTAATTTTAATCATATTCTAATTATATTAAATTATTAACCCCACTTGATTAATATTATCTAATAAGATAATATATTACCCATAAAGATATTTAGTTTTAATATTTGTTTATAAGTGAGGTTTGTATGGATAGAAAATTTGTTATTGTGAGCGAAAGCGAAGCAATTTCAACAATAGAAAAGCAGGTCATTCTGAGCGAATGCGAAGAATCTCATAACTTTCTATGTTCCACCCTTGAGGGAACTTTGATTTCGAAGGGGGGCAAAAAAGACGGAACCCTCACCCAACCCTCTCCCTTTACAAAGGGCGAGGGCATAAAAAACAACATCATTCTGAGCGTTTCAGAGGTTCAAAAGACAAATAATAGAACAAGTGAAAGAAAAGATAATAAAAATGTAAAGAACTTATTTCCTTATTCCCATAATGCTTTATTGCCCAAAAAGAAAGCTGCTTTTACATTGGCAGAAGGTGCTACGCACGTAGACATGCCCCCATCAAAGGCGAAACTTGCATTTACATTGGCGGAAGTATTAGTCACCCTCGGCATCATTGGAATCGTTGCCGCACTCACAATTCCAACTTTAATAACAAAATATAAAGTGATGGTTTTAAAGAATCAATTTAAAACCATGAATTCAACTATACAACAAGCGCTTTTAAATTCTTCTTCTGAAATGGGCGGACTTTTATCAGAGTATTATGTGCCTTGGAATGTTAGTTATGATGTTGTGAAACCTGCTTGTGAATCATTAAAGGAACAAATTCCGGAATTAAATAACGCTTGGGAAAAACAATTTTCAGGAATGACTAAAATGAGTAATAGAGATGTTGTTGATGTTACACATAATCGTTGTTCTTCATTAGTGAATGATAGTGTAAATCTTGGACCTTGGAGGTGTTATGGAACTTCTGGTATTTACATTTTGGCAGATGGAAGTTCTGTTTCTCCATTATCTTTTTCTTGGTTTGGTTATACCAACCCTTGTAGTGTTTCTTTTTTATTTGATACAAATGGTCCGGCGCAAGGTCCAAATCGTATGGGGTATGATGTTTTTATATACCAGTCTTATGAATATACTTCAAATTCCTTATGTAATCCTAATGTTAATCATTCCGAAAATCAGTATGGTTGTTATTCTTATGCAAGAAGAGATAAAAATCCAATATATGGTTCAAGATCATACTGGGATATATTATATAAGCCGGCAAGTTATTGGAAGCAATCTTATCCCAAATAACTATAAACAAAAAGAGAATAAGTTTGTCTTATCCTCTTTTTATAATTGTCATTATTGTTCAATTTGATTCTATGCTTGTCTTTCGCTACGAACTCTATTCATTATTTCATCAAATTCTTTTTCGTCAATGGTTTCTTTTTCAAGTAATTCTTTAGAAATAACTTCAAGCATATCTCTGTTTTGAGTTAGTAATTGTTTTGCAAGTTCATAACGTTCATCAACGATTTTTTTGATTTCCTCGTCAATTTCAAATGCAACTTGTTCTGAATAATCTCTTTGGTGTCCGAAATCTCTACCCATAAATACGTTTTCTTGGTTTTTACCATAAGCCATAGGTCCAAGTTTTTCTGACATACCCCAAGCAGTAACCATTTTTCTTGCGATATCTGTTACATTGATTAAGTCTTGAGAAGCACCTGTGCTAACGTCATCTTGACCGTAAACAATTTCTTCTGCCGCACGACCACCAAGTGAAACTGTGATTTTTGCTAACAATTTAGCTTTACTTACGTGAACACTTTCATCTTTTGGTCTTGTCCAAGTTACACCAAGAGCCATTCCTCTAGGAATAATTGACACTTTGTGAAGTTCATTTGCATCTGGTAACAATTTGTCAATCAATGCGTGTCCAACTTCGTGGTAAGAAGTCAACTCTTTATCCTTGTCTGTAAGAACTTTGCTTCGTTTTTCAACACCTGCAATTACTCTATCGATTGAAGAATCAACATCGTCCATTGAAATTTTATCTTCACCTTTGCGAGCCGCAAGTAAAGCTGATTCGTTCAACAAGTTTTGCAAGTCTGCACCGGTAAACCCAGGGGTACGTTTTGCCAAAACTTTTAAATCTACATCTTTATCTAATTTTTTATTTTTTGCGTGAACTTCTAAAATCTGTTCTCTACCTTTAACATCAGGAGCATTGATATAAATTTGTCTATCAAATCTTCCCGGTCTTAAAAGTGCATTATCCAAAATGTCCGGTCTGTTTGTTGCTGCGATTACAATAATGTTTGTATTTACGTCAAAACCGTCCATTTCAACAAGTAATTGGTTAAGAGTTTGCTCTCTTTCATCGTGTCCGCCACCTAGACCTGCGCCTCTTTGACGACCTACAGCATCAATTTCATCAATAAATATTATGCAAGGTTGATGTTTTTTAGCTTGTTCAAATAAATCTCTCACACGGCTTGCACCAACACCAACAAACATTTCAACGAAATCAGAACCTGAAATTGAGAAGAATGGTACACTTGCTTCGCCTGCAACAGCTTTAGCCATTAAGGTTTTACCTGTTCCAGGAGGTCCAACAAGAAGAACGCCTTTAGGAATTTTAGCTCCTAACTTCATATATTTTTCACCGTTTTTCAAAAAGTCAACGATTTCTTCAAGTTCTTTTTTCTCTTCGTCAATACCTGCAACATCTTTGAATGTAGTTTTAACCTTTGAATCTAAAAGCATTTTAGCCTTACTTTTTCCAAAAGACATTGCCTGAGAACCACCGGCTTGAATTGCTTTTATCATCAAGCCAAGAGAAATTATTGCAAATAATATAATTACAAAAGTTCCAATATTCCCTGCAAGTTGATTTGTTTCGGTTGTTTTCTTAACAGTAATATCTGCATCTGAGTTGTTCAATTTGTCCATCAATTCGGTATCATTTACCGGAATTTGAACTTTGTATTGGAACAACGGAGCTTGAACATTTTTTGTTTCTTGAGTTAAGAATGGAGAAACTGTATTTTTTTGATTTGCTTTTTTCTCTGTTTTTGCTGCCGGTTGTTCCTTAGGAACCGCAATAATCATATCATCATATTTTTCAATTTTAGTAAATTCTTTATTTTGTAATTTTTGCAAGAAATTTGAGTATGAAATTTCAGACGTACTTGTTGATGGGCCTGTCATAAATATTGTTGAAATAAAGACAAGAACAACAATTGCTAAAATTACGTACATACCCATTGATTGACTTTTATTCATATAAAACAACCTTTCAAAATGTATTAAACTCTCGTGTCTTAATTATAACTTAAAAAGACAAAAAAGGGAATAGAATTTAGTGAAAGGGGAATGGTGGGTTAAAGTTAATAGATTGATAAGTGGATAAATGATTATGGGGAATAAGGCAATAAGTTCTTTACTGTGTAACTTGGGGTGGGCGAAAAATGTAACGTACTATTCACCTTTCACTTCTCACTAAATGCATGTCATTACGAGGAGAATTATTGTCCACAGGGCACAATTTACTATACGAAGCGACGTGGTAATCTATTACACTTGGATAATTATCAATCGTCATTCTGAATTTATTTCAGAATCTCCTTTACTTTTGAGACCCTGAAACTGTCTCTTGGATTATTGGCAGGTCGGCCGGCTCAACGCAGCCCTCCCTAGGACGAGTTTCGCTACGCTTCACTCTTGCCAAAATCCGCAGTTCAGGGTGACATTTGTTGTTGGTGATTACTATGTCACTTTTATAGACGGTTTCATTCTCTGCTCGGCTTGCGTAATGATGTAATGAGGAAACAAATCTTTATAAACTTGCGATATATTTTTTTATTTCTTCGTCTGTATTCATTTCTGTTGCGGCAACAAGAATTTTGTGTTCATCAAGTTTAATTCCGCCAAGGATATTATTCGCTTTTAATTTAGATAAAAATTC
>JBNMKP010000013.1:0-13358 GCA_050874405.1 bacterium | reverse complement strand
ATTGATAAAAGACGTGACAAACACAACGAAGCAATCGCAACAAATGTTATCGGTGACGTGAAAGATAAAGTATGTTTAATGTTTGATGATATTATTGATACCGCAGGTACGATTTGCGAAGCTTCAAAACTCTTAAAGTCAAAAGGTGCTAAAGATGTTTATGTTGGTGCGACACACCCTGTATTTTCTGGTCCTGCAGTAGAGAGATTAGCTTCTGCTCCAATTAAAGAATGTATCGTAACAAATACAATTCCTCTTGATATGAGCAAAATGCCATCTAACATCAAACAAATCTCTGTAGCACCATTACTTGCTCAAGCTATTTCAAGAATTCATGATGATGAATCAATCAGTTCTTTGTTTGGTTTTGAAAAAGAAATGCAAGTTTAACAAATTTAAAAAGGAAATATGAAAAAGATATTAGGCAAGAAGTAATTATTCTTGCCTTTTTCTTTCTATAAAATCCAAAATTTTTTGCAAAAAAAAAGCCGTTTCAAAAAGAACGGCTACCAGACTTGGGGAGGAGGTATGAAAAACTTTCGTTTTCCATATCTATATTATTAGTATCGGTAACCATTTTTATTTCTTTAGCAAAGACACTAAAATCTCCTCCATTTGGAGGAGATTAAAAAACTTCTGGACTCATCTACCAAGTCAAATATCTGATGGTAGCTGCAACATTTGCCGCGGTATTTATCACATTTGCTGCCGTATTTATACCTGCATAATCATCACGAACAACAACAGTTGATGCAACAGGTTCATCATATACGTAAGGAGTATAAGAATATGACGTGTAATAAACACTCGGGTAAAAAGAAGTGTAATATGGTCGATATATTGGCATCGGTCTAATCATCGGTGGGGGCAAAGGTCTGCCAGCCATATGCATCGGAGGACGAGCCATTCCGCCATGAGGTGGCCCCATTGGTGGTCGTGCGGCTCCCATCGGAGGTCTTCCCATTGATACTCCGCCATGCATTGGTGGTCTTCCTCCCATTCCACCAGATGGAGGTGGTGGAGCCGCAAAACACGTACTGCCTGCAAATACTAAAGTCAATGCTAAAATCCACAAACCCTTTTTCATGACTTTTCTCCTTTTTTACTTCACATGTTTATAACGATTATAAAAGTAAAAAGTTCAATTTTTTGCTATTTTTTGTCTTCCAAATGAAAATATAATCCATCAGGAGAAAAAATAACTTCATATCTACTGTTTTCAAAATACTCTTTGATAAATGAAACTAGTTCATCACTAGCCTTTTCATCAAAAGAAAATGATTGCATCATACAACCATCATGAACATGCATTTTTATCCCAAACTTTTCATTTATTTTTTCTTTTAAATCTACAATTTTAAATAAATCAATAATTGCCATAACAAAATCCTATATTAAAAAATATCGAAGAAGGGACTTGAACCCTCAAGATGTTTCCACCATACGAACCTGAATCGTACGCGTCTACCAATTCCGCCACTTCGACATTGAGTCAACTCTGTGTTTTAAGACTTTCTCGTTCGTACTAAACGTGATTTCGCTTCAAACACAACCTCATTTTAATATAAAAAAATATATTTGAACAAATTTATATCCTTATGGTAGAATATTTTCGTGAAGAAATTTATTAAAATATTTCTTATCTTTTTGTGTTTAGTGGTTTCATTTGGGATATTTAATTCCGACAAAATTTTAGAAAACACATCTGAAATGACAACCACTCAATCTGTTTTGCAAAAAACACCCACACTAAATTTATCAAGTTTCAAGCACGAAACAACTATTGCATCTACAAATATCCAAACAAATGAAATTTCTTCAATTTCAAATATAAAAAAAGACACAAACAACGGTTTTTCAACATTCAAATCAACCGTTCAAAATAAATTATTACAATATTTCCTAGTCACGAAATTTGTCCAAACAAAATGGCAAATTTCAAAAAAAATATCTCTATGTCTAAAAAATGAAATACTTACAAGAGCACCATAACAAACCTATTTTTATCGAAAGTATTTAACAAAAAAAATAATAGGAGAATTTGTTATGAGTTTTGAACTACTTAAAGAAGGCGCTCTTATAATGCTTATTGGCATGGGTGTCGTATATTTATTTATTACAGTAATGATATGTTTTATGCAATTATCTTCTAAAATAATGGTATTTATAAACAAATATTTCCCTGAAGAAATTGAAGAAGACATTTCTACAAATAAAAAGAAAAACACATCAGATGATGCAGCAATTGCACTCGCTATAGCCTGTGCTGTTGCAGAAAGGAGTAAAGGTGCTTAGTAGTTTTATATCAAGCCACAGTGTAATTATATCGGCAGGTTTACTAATCCTTGCTTATATTTTTATCGCTTTAGAAAAAATTCCTAAAATGACAATTGCTCTAATTGGCGGAGCTTTGACTATTGTTTTGGGATTAGTAAGTCAAACAAAAGCAATCAATGGAGTTATCAACCCAAATTACTTTATCAACTATGTTGATTTTAATGTAATATTCTTGCTCGTTTCAATGATGATAATTGTATCAATAACTACAAGAAGTGGAGTATTCAATTGGGTTGCAAATGAGTTATTGAAATTCACCAAAGGACACCCTATAAAAGTTCTCTGTGCTTTAGGTCTATTTACAGCAATTACAAGTGCTTTCCTTGATAACGTTACAACCGTTATTTTAATCATGCCAATAACTTTTGCCATTGCTAAAAAATTAGATATCGACCCAATCCCATTCTTATTGACTGAAATTTTTTCATCAAATATCGGAGGAACGGCAACTCTGATTGGAGATCCGCCTAATATTATTATTGGGAGTGCCGGAGGTTTAACCTTTATGGCCTTTGTTAAAGAATTAACACCCATAATAATTATCATAATGTGTGCAGTAATTGGTGTTTTAACATTAATCTTTAGAAAAAAATTACATGCTTCTGCTGATAAAATGAAAGAAGTTGCAGAAATCGATAATTCTCACACAATTACAAATAAAAATTTAATGCTTCGCTCTACAATAGTTCTTGCATTAGTAATTTTAGGTTTTATGCTACATGATGTTATTCACATTGAAACATGTGTTGTTGCAATGCTTGGTGCTGCATTTTTATTGATTTTTGAAAAGCCAAATGACATTTTAAAAGATGTTGAATGGAACACAATTTTCTTCTTCATCGGATTATTTATTATCATCGGAGGATTGGAAGCTTCCGGCGGTATTAGACTAATGGCAGAATGGATTCTCAAAGTAACACAGGGCTCTCAAGCTGCTACATCAATGATTATACTTTGGGCTTCAGGTGTTATATCTGGAATCATTGACAACATTCCATATACCGCAACAATGGCTCCAATGCTTGTTGAAATTGAAAAAGCAATGGGCGCAGGTTGCACATACCCATTGTGGTGGGCATTATCACTTGGAGCATGCCTTGGAGGAAACATGACAATAATAGGAGCTGCCGCAAATGTTATTGTTTCTGAAAACGCAGCAAAGTCAGGTCACCCGATTTCATTTATGAGATTTTTGAAATACGGTGTTGCAGTTGTTGCAATTTCATTAATCCTAAGTACAGGTTATCTATATTTAAGATTTTTACACTAATTTAGAAAAAAGGACAAGTTATAATCTAACTTGTCCTTTTTTACGTTTTAATTATGCATCTTCATCTTTGTGCTCGTCTTCTTTTTCGTCTTTGTCTTCTGCAATGCATTCTTTTGTATGGTGCATTTTATCCTTAAAATCTTTTTTAAGTTCTAATGCGGTATCTTTAGCTTTTTCTAAAGCATTGTCCATATCTTCTTTAATCTCATGAGCCTTTTCTTTTATATCTTCTTTGACTTCATGAATTTTTTCTTTTGCCTTGTCTGTTGTTTCGTGCAATTTTTCTTTCATATTTTCTTTATCTTCGTTATTCATAACAGCTCCTTTCTTTCAAAATCATTATAAAAGATTTCCAAAGGAACTAAATTGGTAAAAAGGATTATAAATAACTGTTCACAACTTGTAAAAAATTTTATGAGATATTTTATATATCTTTTTTCATCTCACAGTATTCTAAAGCCTTAAAACCATGCTTTGTGTAAACATGAACAGCATGTTTATTGTCTTTTTCAACCTCTAATTTAAGAATTGAATCAGGATAAAGAGATTCTATATAACAGAAAAATTTAGGAATGATACCTTGACCTCTGTATTCTGGTTTTAAATATAAATCCTCCAACCAAATACAAGATTTGCCAAATTCAGTTGAAAAACTTTTGGCAATCATTGAATAACCTAATACCACAGAGTCGGTTTCAAAAATATACCCTTCTAAAAACGGGAAATTGCCCACACAACAATCAATATCCGTGTTAAAGATACTTAAACTTCCATTAGTCGAAACAGCAGGGGAATTATAGAAGTCATTCATCATAGAAAGGATTTCTACCCTATCAGTTTCTAACATTTTTCGAATATTAAAATTCATTTTTACTCCTATTAAAAGTGTTTATTTATTAAAAATAATAGATTTTTGAAAATATTTTTCTGGAAGAAAATTATCAATAATTTTAGTGATTTTAGCATTATCAGCATTTTCTTTCGTGGTAATATTTATTTCTATTTTGTTTAACTCTGAATTTTCTTTAGGATTTTGTGAAAAAGAATATATGCTTGTTTCCACATTTTTTACACCATTAATCAATTTAATTCGATTATTAATAGCTTTTTCAAACCGTTTCTTGCTTTCAATAATATCGCCTGACGGTTGATAATAAACTCCAATTCTTACTGAATCATCAAACAAATCACTATCCGCAATCGCAATAGCAATTTTATCAAATTTTATATGACTATACGTATGCAAAGTTAAAAATTGTTCGTTTTTAAAATCCTGTATTTCCGCAAAAGAACCACCTTTTTGCTCTATAAATTTTTGAATTGCCTGAGCTTTGTCATAATTATCAGTAATAGCTATTGTAGGAAAACTAACAAACATTTGCCAAACTTCAATAAAAATACCAAGGAAAAATAAAGTTGTTAAAATTACTAAAAATTTAATTTTTCTATTTAAATTAAATTTATCCAAAATAAAAAATGTAACACTGGCTAATAACAATGAAACCAAAAAGATTAATCTAGATAAATAATGAACATTTATAAATAATGAAACACCCATTATTATTAGAATTAAAAATAAGGAATAAAAGATACCTACTACCTTGTTAACATCAATCTTCATTTACCACAAGACCTCTTCATTACAAAATTATATATAAATATTTAAACATAAAAATAGGCAATAAAAAAAGACATCTATAAAGATGTCTTCTTTTATTTGGGACCAGAGGGATTCGAACCCACGACCAAGGGATTATGAGTCCCCTGCGCTACCGCTGCGCCATAGTCCCATCTACAGAAGTTATTTTTCAAACTTCTTGTATAAATTTATCATCAAAATTCGGAAAAATCAAGCCCTCTAGACAGTAATCAATTCCGTTGTATTTGATTTGATTCGTCTATTTTGAAGTTCTTTTGTTGACGGAACAACAATACAATTTGACAATTCTGTACCGGTTTTTATTTCTGCATTATCTAGAACAATACAATTGTTCAACATTACATATTCGCCGATTTTACAGTTGTTTCCAACAGTAGAATTACCCATAAATCTCACTGTTGACGGTATCTTAGAATTTCCACAAATATATGAACCTAAATTTGTATCACAAATCTTTGAATGTTCAATTTTAAACACTCCATTAAATACATCTTGAATAGATTGCTTATATTGGGCAATAGTTCCGATATCATTCCAATATCCATCAACTTCAAAAGTATTAATTTGTCTTTCTGCCAACAATTTTGGAAATACATTTTTGGCAAAATCATAGAATGTATTTTCTGGGATATAATCAAAAATTTTGTAGTTAAAAACATAAATTCCAGTATTAATTAGATTACTTTTAGCTTCTTCAACTGCTGGTTTTTCCTGAAATTCAGTAATATAACCCTCTTTATCAGTTACTACAACACCAAAATGTGAAACTTTTTCATGCGGAACTTGTTTAACACCGATAGTTGCGATAGCACCTGATTCTTTATGATGTTTAATTGCTTGTTTTATATCTGCGTTTGTTAAAACATCACCGGACATAACAACAAAATCTTCACCCTCATCAAAGAAATATTGGCATTTCTTCATTCCGCCAGCAGTACCTGAAAGTTCAGTTTCTTTAATATAATTGAAATTGATACCTAAACTATTTTTCTTATATCTATCAATAATTTGATTTGAAAGATAATAAGTATTAGAAATAACGTCCTTAATTCCAATAGAATGTAACTGCCCTAAAAGAATATCCATCAATGGTCTATTCATAACAGGAATTAACGGTTTTGGCATAATCAATGTAATTGGTTCTAATCGAGAACCCATGCCTGCAGCCATAATCATTGCTTTAATGTTTGAATTTGTCATTTATATCCCTTTTTGTTACTGTTAAATAGATTATACTACCAAGGATATTTGTTGTCTATCACCCATAAATTTTTGTAAAGCAAAGCTCCACACGCAGCCCCAACACCAAAACCATATTTACTTTCTTCAGATTTTTTACTGCAACCGTCAGGAATATCTTTACGAATTAAATCCTTATAATCATAGGTATCATAAGGAATTCCGCAATCATCATAGCCGCCAAAATGAATGCCATCTTTAATTTCCGCATTTTCATAAACAGAAGCCTTACACAATTTCGGACGGAGTTTATGATTATAAAAAGAAAAAACAAAAACATCTTGCCCTAAAGTATTTCGTCCTCCAAGCCCATTAGTATCTACAATCACAGATACTAATTTCTTCTTTGGTTCTTTATGAAAGCCCAATATAGTATTATCATCAAGAACAATTGTATATAAGGATTTGTTGAAATATTTTGTATTCTTCAAATCTTTATACAATGGAGAATTCCAACAACCGGACTGGTTACCTTTACAATAATTTGCAATAGACAAATACGGAGTAAAATAAGTTTCTGCAAACGTATTTATCGGCAAGCTCGTATCATAGATATCTTGCTCTTGAGAATCAATAATTGAATACATTCTGTTGGCTTCTAATAACTTTGAATAAACTGTTCTATAAGTAACAACAGATTTTTTTAGTTGAAAATTATTATAAAAAGGAATAAATACAACAAAAATTAAAAATAAAAAGACAATTCCCATAACTAATAAATTTTGAGCTAAAGTAAATGCAAATTTCTTTTCCATCATATTAAACCCCATAATTTATACACTTAGTATGTCAATTATTTTTTCTTTTGTCAACTTTGGATTAATTTCTTTTATTGAAGTAATTTCATCTGTTGAAACAGGTTCTTTAAAGATTTTTTCAAGAAGAGCTTTATCGTAATCATACAAAATTGAACCATGCTGCAAAATATATCCTTGTTTTCGACATTGAGCAGAGCCGATAAGTTTTTTACCTTGATAACACAAATCCGCACCGGTAGATACCAACATACAGTAGTCAAACCCTGTTTTCACTGGTTTATTTGTGCCAAAATTCAATTCTATTCCAAGTTTTTTGAATTTATCAATCAAAATTTGGGAAATTTCTTTATAAGAAGAAACAACATGTTCTCCATTTTTCAAATATGATGTCGAACAAATAAAACTATAAGTAATTTCATCTGCATGCAACAATGCCCGTCCTCCGGTCAAACGGCGAACAACATCAATATTATTTTCTTTTAAAAATTTTCTATCTAAGAAATCATCTTTCTGATTCCGTCCCAAAGATACACAAGCAGGTTTCCAACCATATAACCTAAAAATCGGGTAATCCAATCTGTTTTCTATTGCAGAATCAAGCAAATCACTATCAATTTGCATATTTTCTTGACCTGTCAAAACTTGATAATCAATATGCTTAATCTTCAAAATTAGTAATCTCCGTCAGAATAAATTGAATAACCGTGCCCACTCAAATCTGGAACTTTAATTTCATCTAAAGGCGGTAATCCTTTTATTGAAGAATCTGTTTGAGTTTTTTTAGAATTTTGCTGTGGAACAACTGGCTCTATTTCATCGTTACCAGAGGATTGATTAGTACTTGTCGTTGTTTGATTATTGTGAATAAAAATAAAACCTTTTGTTGAATACTTATCTTTCTTTGGAGGTTTTTGTTTTACCGGCTTTGGCTCGGATTTTTCTTGAAGTGCCAATTCATTTTCAGGTTTAATTTTGGCAGATTTTTTTTTCGATTTCTCTTTAACCGGAGAAATATTTTGTTCTTCTTTTTTTTCTTTTGTTTTAGTAAATTTTGATTTTAATGATGGTTTTTTAGTTTTATTTTCTTTGGGAGTTTCAGAAATTTCCTCTGTTGTAGGTTTTTCGTCTACAACAGGTGTAATATCTAACGGTTTAAGCTCAGGAACTTTATCCAAATTCGGATCATTATCATCTGTTATATAAACAGATGGAGAAGTTATAGTTTGAGGCTTTGTAGTTTCTTCTTTTGATGTTGAAGGATTTGAATTCAAACTGTTTGTATAATTTTCGACATTTTGAATTGCATCTGCATAAGTCGGAGTATTCTCTTCTTTTTGAGAGGTAGAATTATTATCTACATTTGAAGTGGGTTTTTCTCCTCGTTCTCTAGCTTCTAAATCATTTTCAAACTGAACAAATGTTTCGTTTCCTACAAATTGTTCTAAAGCTGCACGCTTAGAAAAGAATTCGGATTTTGCCGTACGTTGTTTATCGATAGCAGTTCTATAATAAGCGTCTGTAATAACAACAAGCTCTCTTTGTGCATTGTTTTGCTGAGCTAATTCAAATTTCTTTTGCCTATCTTCAACAAGTTTTGTCGTCATCTCTAATTGCTTTTTTGCACTCATATAGTCGTAATAAAGATTAACCGCATTTTGTTGCAAATCTTCAATTTTACGAATAAGTATAATCATGTCTGCATCTGTAACTTTTGTATATTTGTAGTTAAGAGCTTTTGTATCTTGTGACATAATTCCAAGGATATTTCCACCAATCAATGACGAACCTGCAAAAATCGGACTACCCATACTTGCCCCAACTAAAGTTGACATACTCGCAATCGTTTTCAAAACATTTTTAATTGATTTTGGATCTGGTTTATCTGCATCAGGATTTGCAAGTTTGTACAACGCAAAATTTATTGTATCACTTTGCATTGCAGCACCTTGCCACAACAAAGACAAATCAGAAATCATATCTTGCTCGTCCATCTCTAAATCTTGTGCAACTTCTTTTGATAATCTTTTTATACTTAAATCGGCATAAGTCAAATCTGCAACACCTGAATCTAACGAATCATCAATTTTTGCATAAGTTTTTTCAAGTTTTGGCTTAACTTGTTTTGCTTGAACGTATTGATTTTCCGGAGTTGAAGAAATTCCAACACGATAAGCCGGAGCTTTAGGATATTGGACATCAGATAAAGTTTCAGCATTCACACTAATTCCGCTTAAACATAAAATAAAAGACAATAACAAAATTCGATTATTTAACATTATTACCTCCTACCAAAGCAGAATTGTAATCATACTGATACAAATTCAATCCATCAACAACTTTTTTTCCCGCTAAACGTTGCAATTCCAAGTGATATTTTTTAGCAGATTGCAAATATTTCATCTCTTCAATTTGCATGTCGTCGTACAAAGAAGATGATATCGCAATTTCTAAAAAGTCTTCCTCATCTAGCGCCTTTGCATAATTTTTACTATACAAAAGTTCTCTTGAACGAACTTCTTTCAACTGAGATAAGCTTCCTTTATAATTATAATAAGCATTGATAATTTTATCCTGCAAATTTTCAACAAGCCCTGCTAATTCAATCAATTCGGTATCTGTTAAAGGAATTTCTTGAGGAACATTTTTTCTATTCAACAAGTTTTGAGCAATTCTTCCTGCTGCGTAAGAACCGGACTGAACCATATAATCTGCACCTACCAAAGCAGGAGCTAAAGATGCTCCAGACACGATTGCAGAAAGAGTTTTAGCCATCAAAGAAGAGTGGATACGTCTTTGACTTTCCGGTGTCGCAAGTTTTTTTAATGCAAAACCAATAACTTGATTATTTTCTACAGTTCCTTTCCAAAGATTATCAATATCCTCCAAGTCTTTTTCTCTTTGTAATTTGACAATCTCGTCCATAATTTCTTTATCACTAATCAATAAAGAATCTTTTTCTTTATATTCAACTTTAGGAAGCTCATATTTTGCTTGTTCAACATCTCCCAAATGAACTTCTCCACTATCCTCAAAAGCTACAACAGGAGCAGCAATTACGGACATTATCCCTAAAAAAATTAAAAGCTTTCTCATAACAAAGTTATAGCACAAGATTAATTATAAATCCAATGATTGATTAATGTTTAAATCTAACGGTTGTTCATCAAAACCGAAAAAAAATCTAAGATATAAGAGTATAAGAGGAAGAAAGAGTTGAGTACAGATAGTAACAAATCTCAATATATGAGTGCCCCTATTATTAGGAGAAAACAACAAAAAGAATTTCAAAACAAAGCCGATTTGCTAAGAACTAAAAAATCTTTTAAAGAGGCAATTTCAGCTTACTTGAATTCTGTTTTAATGGATAGAAATAACCCTGATACATATTTGGGACTAGGAATTTGCTACAAAAATCTGGGCAAAATAAAAAAAGCAATTCAATCATTAGAAAAAGCTGCATTACTTGACTCAAACAGATTTGAAACATTCTTTGAACTAGGTTTGTGTCATCTTAAAGATGAAACACCATGCTGTGCAATAAAATGCTTTATTCATGCTATTCAAATTGAACCGGATAACCCAGAAGCGATTTATAATTTAGGACTTGCGCATGAACAATGCGAAGAACCTGATATGGCTCTTATGATTTATCAAAAATTAATAGAAAATAGTCCGAACTACATAAATGCTTATGTCAGAAAATCTGCACTGCTAATGAAAATGGAACTCTATCGCCAAGCACTAGGCTTATACAGCGAAATTTTGAAAATAAACCCTAATTATACTCAAGCCTACTCAGATATAGGAATTTGTTTGGATAAATTAGGAAAACACACAGATGCTAAAAGGTACTACAGAAAATTTTTAGCAGCAAGACCAAATGACGATAATGCAAATCTCATAATGAGAAGAGTAGAAAAACTTCGAAATATAAAAATAAAAGATAAAAAACTGTCATTAGTATAACATTCAAAAATGCCACTAGCCTCAAAACTGGTGGTATTTTTTAGACATAAAAAAAACCACTCAACAAGTGAGTGGGTCGTTTTCTGCATCCTAATGGTCTCTTTTAGTGTTTATTATTTAGGAGTTTATATGTTTTTGGGGTTAATGAACTATTTATATTTAGTGTTTCGACTACACTTAAATCTTATGTAATTATTATGCCACAAGAAAAAATTAAAGTCAATAATATGTTTTAATAAAATTTTCTAATCTCTTGAAACCTTGATATAGTGTATATTTTACACTTTACAAAACTTAATATTTGGGGGTTTTGTGAAAAATTTAGGATATATTGCGCAAAAAATTTCATTATATTGATATTATTTTAAGTTTTATTAAGATAAAAATTCATTAAAAAGCAATTATTTATGATTTATATCTTTTATATATAAGAGAAGAGATTATAAGGATTTTATCATGGCAGACAACAGAGAGATAATGGCAATCAACCGAACAGCGGCAGCCCAAGAGGGAAACTATGTAACTTCTGATTTCGGAATTAAAACATCAAATGAAGAAACCAGAAACATCATCAGTTCTACTTTTGGAATGATTAAACACAATCTGGACGCATTATGGAACTCTGTAGGTCTAGATCCAAATGTTAATACAGCTTATGAAAAAACAATGACAGACCCTAATATGTGCATGGAAATTCAAGGTAAAAAATTCTACCAACACCCAGGGGTTGGAAATCTACGACCATATAACGACATGGGAAACCCTGCAGGTGGTTGTTTTACAATGCACACACTAGCTTAACGAAACAAAAAGGAGATTGATTTTAAATGCAACAAATCGGAGGCATACAACTTAATTCAAAACCTGGGACAGATTTTAACACCCAATATTCTGTACCTGATACCGGTTTGACTAATAATACAACTCTTGCAAAATCAAATCCTTTATATAATTTGTTACAAGTAATGTTTCAAAACACACAAACTAACAATATTTCAGAACAACTTGCAAAATGTGATGTTATTGGCGCAAACGGATTAAAAGCTAATCAAGACAAAGGTTCACATAAATTATTCACACAAGCATAATTTAAAAAGAACAGTTCAAAATTTCTTCGATTTTAACATCAAGAGCCTCTGCAATTCGGTATAAGGTCTTTATTTTTACATTATTCAGCCCTCTTTCCAGAGTGCTGATTGAATTCATATTTAACCCCGCACGAAAAGCTAATTCTTCTTGAGAAATACCTTTTTTCATTCGAAGATATCTGACACTTTGCCCTATTTTGAATAATAATTCATCTCTCATCACTTCATTGTATATTCTTGAAGTAATTCATTCTAACTATTGTAATATTATTTTTCATAGTGTACTATTAGTAGATAAGATGAAATATGTATTTTCGGAGGTTAGTATGAATAAGAGAATTGAACATATAAATAAAGTTAGGGGATTCCGAAACAAATTCGGAATAACAATTAATAATAGTACAAATAGCAAAAAGGACTATAAAAATGAAAAGAACTTATTGCCTTATTCCCTTTGTTCCTTATTGCCTAAAAAGAAATTTGCATTTACACTTGCAGAGGTTTTAATTACCCTCGGAATAATTGGTGTTGTTGCAGCAATTACAATCCCAAACCTTATCAGTAATTACAAGGCTAAAATTCTCCGCACACAGTTCTTGAAAACCTATTCAACTCTTGCGCAAACAATAAAACTTATGGAAAACGATGATGTTTCTACAGACTTGATGAACTATCCAACAGGAACAAGGCATACTACTCTTGCTAAATACATGACAAATACAACAATCTGTTCTGGCTTCACCGGAGAAGCTTTAAAAACTCCAGAGGGGTGTTATGATTATAAAATAAGGGATTACGATGATGGATACAAACTCTTAACAAGTAATGGAGTCGTTGCTGATGGAATCTACAACGATGGACAACTGATGTTACCAACCGGAGCATTAATATTTTTTGACGATTGTCCTAAAGGAGAGGAGATTGTTAACAACTCATTGCATTAAGAATAAAATCCTTGTAGAAGAAAAGGTCAAGAGTAATCTTAAGCATTTCTACTGACTTAGAATATCTTTTTGTCTTTCTGTTAAACCTTGCTATGT
>JBNMKP010000012.1:0-13566 GCA_050874405.1 bacterium | reverse complement strand
GAGTTACCATATCAAAGAACATTGGAAAATCAAATTCTTCTTCATTTCCTTTATTTAATTTTTTATACTTTTTAGACTGAATATCTTTAGGTACAAATTTACCTGATACATCAAAAATATTATCTACAATTTTACCATTGCGATAATTTTCGTCAGTAATATAGCCAAGCTTTCCACCATAACCATTGCGGTAATCAGTTCTCAACATGCCATTTTCATCAACCCATGTATTTTCATGTTCAATTGCACCCCAAGTGTTGTCATGAACCATAACATCTTTGGTTTCAGTTTTACCATCAACATTAACCTTTACCGGTTTTACATCAACAACGTATTGAGCGTGACCTGCCGGCTCGTCTTCTAATACAGAAGTTGAAGAAATACCTGAGTATGGAGAATCTTTAATTTTTGAAAGAGCTAATCTTCCATCATATTCAAGATAATATGGTCTATCTGTCATGTGTTGAATAATTTTAACTTGTTGACGTCCGTTCAAACCACTATGACCTTCTCCGGCATTCCAGTAATCACCAGTCTTGATACCAATTTGTCTGTTTAATTCTTCCAATGGTTTCTTCATATAACTATATTGATTTTGGAATTTTCTATCTACTGAAGCATACCAGTCATTTATTCTGTTTGAATATGTTTTAAGAAGTCTTTTTTCATAAGGAGTGAAAGTTGTAAGTTCAACTGGAAGATCCTTTGCTTTAACTCTTCCGTCAACCTCTAATCTAGCACGTTCTTTTTCAATTGCATCAAATTTCTTTTGGAACATACGCAATTCCTTTTCGGTAGGAATTTCGCCCAAATTTTCCAATTTTTTCATTATGACATCTTTTGCACTTATTGAATTCAAAATTGTTCCATCATCATCTACAACTTTTAATACATCTTGGAAATTTGAAATAAGTTGAGCAACATTATTATATTCTGCAATAATACGATCATGGACTTGTGCAGTTTGCTCTAATGGAGCATCAATAGGAAGTCCGTGCAACATATTAAAACCTTGAATAATTTTTTCGTTATGATCTAGGAACATCATTTCATACAATTGAGCAGCACTAGATTGAAAATCTTTAAATTGAGAAACGTGACCTGTTTTCTCATAAATTTCATGATACTGTTCTTCAGTACAATCGTCAGATTTCAAAATGTTGATATATTGATTTAGCATATCAACAACAAGTATTTTATTTGGTTTAATACCCATTCTATTTGCCATTTGAGTCATCAAACCTTTATTATTTGCCATATCAATTGCTTGAACAACGGCATTCAAATCTGTAGCTAAGAAATGTTTTCTATCAACAGATAATGTTGCATAATAGAAATCGTCCATCATACTTGTCGTAATTTCTTCAATTGATTTTTTATTTTCTTCAAGAGCAATTACTAATGTTTCATCATCTTCAACCCCAAATCTTTTAGCCAAAGCATCTTTAACCTTAGGGTTAATTGTTCCATCTTCAATCTTTTTAACTAAAGTATCAAGATTATCAATCAATCTTGTTTCATAGTCAGGGATTTTCAACTCATTCATTGTTTCGAAAACTTTTCTCGGAACATCTAATTGTAAATCATATTGACCTCTATAATTTGCGGCAGCTTGATATAGAGATTCTGCTTTTCTTATTTCTCTATCCAAAGAATATGACTTGCGCCCAGCAGATGATAACAAATGAATATTATCTGACAAATCCAAAATTGACTCAGCTTGCTTGTCTAATACTTTAGTGTTTTTATCTTCCGGTAATGCAACAGATAAAAATTCTTTAATTTTATTAGTCTTAGCTTCCTTTGACTCACTTGACAAATACACAAAATCTTTTCTGTTGTCTGTAATTTCTGCAGCCTTATCTGAATCTTTAACCTCCAAACTCAACAATGCATTTGCAACTTCACGAATTTTTGCAGAATCAGAATTTGGTGAAATTGTTTTTAATGTATGTCTTAAAGAGTCATTATATTTTGCGATAATTTTAAGATTTTTACCAGCCTCTGCTGAATTCTTCACTTGATTATATTTTGATTCAATAACGTCTTTTTTATATTTACCTATTTTATCCTTTGCTTTTAGCAAAGCCCTATAATAATCTTGTTCTTTTAGCATATCATCTTCTAAATCAGAAGTAATATGAGCATCTGTCCAAGCATCAAAATTTCTACGGTCAAAAGCACTATATGCTCCAACAAATTCATTAGCAGAACCAACAGTATCCGCAATATTCATCCAGTTCATCGCAGCTGTATCAACAATTCTATAACCTTTAGCTAGTGCAGCATCATAATCAATAGCACATTTTGCAATAGGAACTTTCTTATGTTCACCTAAATGATTTATGTCATAAACCTGCATATAATTGTCATTATCAAGTTCAGACATAATCATATCAACATAATTTGCCTTATCTTCATAAGCTAATAATTTTCTACAAATAGAAATCGCAGCACACATGCCATGATGTTTTTGGTTAATTGCTTTTACGTTAGGAATTTTAGATTCCGGAGTGTTTATTACAATATCATTAACCATTTCAGCTAGTGCTTGAGATTTTTTATCAGCAAGTTGAGGATTGATTTTATAATCCGGACTCATAAAATAATTAAAACGTTTTAAAATATATAATTTTTGAGATGTAGGAACTTCTGATGAAACAATAAAATAATCCAAATTGTTTTTAATATTCCTAATATTTTCATTAGAAACTTCTTTTAAGGAATCAAAATCTATTTGAGATAAAAGATTTTTTCTTTCTGCTAAAATTTCTTTTTCTGTATTAGTTAAAGGTTTTTGAGATTTGAAACCATCAGCAACTTTTGTGCCAAGTTTCTCTTGAACAGATTTATCTGAAAGACTCAAAGATTTTTCAGCCGCATTTTTAAGTTTTAAATTCCAATCATTATATGACTTTTTATTTAAATCAATATTCGTACCATATTTAAGATTATCTGCTACATCAACCAAAAAGTTTACGTTATCTTCTCCGGAAACATTTGACAACTTATCAATAGCTTCTGAAATTCTTCTCTGATTTGGTACATTCAAATCGTACGGATTATCATTTTTCAACTGTGAAACAGCATTTCTATCTTGTCTTTTTCCCTTAAAAATTGGATTAAAAATGTTAATATTGTTTATTCTCATAGATTTTCCCCATAATTCATGCATGTTTTAAGTCCCATAAAAAATATTTTTGACACATGTAGTAAAAAATATTAAGAAACTGTAATGATTGAAATTTTAAAAAGTATGCTACAATAAAGGAAAAGGAGAAACAACATGTCAGAAGAAATTTTGGAATATCAAACTTCAGGAACTTGCTGTCAACTTATGCAAGTAAAAGTTGAAGATAATAAAGTTGTAGATGCTCAGTTTTTTGGTGGCTGCAATGGAAACCTTAAAGGTATCAGAAGCCTTATTATAGGAATGAACATTGATGATGTAATCGCTAAACTACAAGGAATTACTTGTGGTTCTAAATCAACAAGCTGTCCTGACCAATTAGCAAAATGCTTAATAGAATACAAATCTAAAAAAACAGCAACTGTTTAATTAAAAAAACTAAATTTTAAACGCAATAATTTCCTCTAATATGTTTTTATTAATATATAAATAGGGGAAATTATTTATTATGAATGTTAAATTCAACATCATAAAAACCGTTGTTTCTAAAATTGGAACAAAAGCACTTAATACAATTAAGCATGAACAACCAACACAAATATTAAAACAGGCAAAACAAGTTGAAAATAAACCTCTGTTTTGTCACGAGTATTGGAAAGCCTGCAAAGAACAGGGCGTTATTAGACAAACAAATAATGAATCAGTATCTTTACATGGTTATTTAAATGGAATAAATCACCATTTTATAACTTCGCCAAATCCCAAACACATGAATGTGAATTTTATGAATTTGGACAAAACTCCACGAGAAATGATTCGTCTTACAGATATGGAGTTCAAAGAGTTAAAACCAACAGAAAAAACTCTCAATGTTTTTCGCTGTATTGGAGAAAAGCCAGACTTCTTTTCTGAATACAAACTCTACAAGAAAAGGCTTGGCATTAAAAAAGGTGATTTAATTGATATGAAAGAATATTCATATGCAACATCGAACAAGTCTTACGCCACAGGTTATTTGTCAAATAATCGTGGAATCATGTATGAAATAGAAGTTCCAAAAGGTTCAAGAGTTTCTAGAACGGGTAATGAAACATGTGACGAAATAGTCTTCCCACGCAGTTCAAAATTTGAATGCACCGGAACAGAACAAATCAAAGACAACGATAGTGATTTTTTGCGTGTAAAACTCCGCTATATTCAACCGAATGAACAATGAAAAAAGTCTTAAACAACTAATCACAAGGCAAATCTTTGTGATGGAATTGTTTTATACCTTTAACATAATCATCAACAATATTACCATTACCGATAAGCTTATATTTATAAATTGTTAAACCTTCAAGTCCTACAGGACCTCTTGCGTGGGTCTTGTTTGTTGAAATTCCAACTTCTGCGCCAAATCCATATCTAAAACCATCTGCAAATCGAGTTGATGCATTCATATAAACACCTGCAGAATCCACATTATTCATAAATTTTTCAGCATTTTCGGTATTTTTTGTAATAATACTATCTGTATGCCCAGAACCATAAGTATTTATATGCTCAATTGCCTCTTCAACGGAGTCAACAAATTTGTAAGACAAAATTTTATCTCCATACTCTGTTGACCAATCATCTGGATTTGAAACTAATTTAATTTCTGACAACTGCAATGATGCTAAAAGGTCATTCGCCTTAGGAAAATCTTTATGAATTAAAAGAGTTTCAACAGCATTGCAAGCACTAGGGTACTGAGTTTTCGCATCAATTACAACACGAGATGCCATTTCAATATCAGCAGACTCATCAACAAATATATGACAAATCCCGCTTGCGTGACCTAATACAGGAATTTTGGTATTACTTTTTATAAATTTAACCAAATTATTCCTGCCACGAGGAATGATTAAATTTATATAATTATCGCACTTCAACATTTCTGCAACATCATCTCTTGAAAATACTTGTTGCACAACATTTTTAGGAAAACCATCAACTTGCGCTAAAGCCAAATTGATTATGTCCATAATTTTAGAATTCGTATGTTTAGATTCTTTTCCGCCTTTCAAAATCACAGCATTAGAAGACTTAATAGCCAATGATGAAATTTGAGAAATTACATCAGGTCGAGCCTCAAAAATTATCCCTAAAACACCAATTGGGCAAGAAATTTTGTACAAAGTTAAATCTTCGTCAAGTTCTCTTACCAATAACTTTTTCCCAATAGGCTCTTCTAAATTAGCAATATCACGAACCCCTTGAATCATATCACGCATCTTGTTTTCATCAAGTTTTAATCTGTTAAAAGTTGATTTTGTAATTTCTCCATTTTCTACAAGACTTTCAGCCTCAATCAAATCTTGTTTGTTTGCTTCAAAAATTTCATTTTTATGTTCTTCAAAAAAGTCAGCAATATTATTCAATGCAGAATTTTTTATATCCGTACTCAATTCAGCAATTTTTAAAGATGCTTGTTTTGCATTCTTAGCAATTTCAATAAAATTCAATGTTTTATCTCCTAATTATAAAATTGTTATATTATCACGTGTGATAATTGCATCGTAGTTTTTGAAACCCAAAATATCCGCAATATTATCAGAATGAGAACCAATTACTTTTTTGCAAGATTCTGAATCATAATTCACAATTCCACGTGCAAATTCATTTTTATCCTCATCAAGAATAGAAATTACATCACCTTTTTGGAAATGATTTTTAACACCAATTACACCAATCGGTAATAAACTCTTCTCTTTTGAAATAAGTGCATGTTTTGCACCATTATTAACAATAATTTTGCCTACAATATTTGTAGCATAACCAATCCAACGTTTTTTGTCAGACAAATTCTCATCAGATGGCAAGAACATCGTACCTAAATCCTCACCCTCAAAAATTCTTTTAATAATGTAAGGTTGTTTACCATTTGCTATTAGAACTTTTCCGCCAAATCTTGTAACAAGTCTAGCAGCCTTTAGCTTGGTTTCCATTCCGCCTCTGCCGCCATCTGAAACACCGGAAGCCAAAGCCAAAATACTATCATTAACTTCTTTTACAGATTTAATCAATTTAGCACTCGGATTAGACTTTGGATTGTCATCATATAATCCATCAATATCAGACAAAATAATTAACAAATCAGCATCTAACTCACTTGCAACAAGCGCAGACAACTTGTCATTATCAGAAAAACAAACTTGCATATCATCTTTAACATATCGCAATGCAACATCTAAAGTTGATACCGTATCATTTTGGTTAATTACAGGAATAACTCCAAGTTCTAGCAATTTGTTGAAAGTTGTTCTCAAACTCAAATATCTTTGACGCGCTGAAAAATCATCTTCTGTTAAAAGGATTTGAGCCGCTGTCAATCCATAAGTATCAAAGCCATTTTCGTAAATTGACATCAACTTACCTTGACCAATTGCGGCACATGCTTGTTTCAAAGCTGTCCCACTGGTATCTTCAAGCCCTAATCTTTTTTTACCTAATCCAACAGCTCCGGAAGTTACAATAATAACTTCTTTACCTGACTTGACCAATCGTGCGATATCTTCAATAAAAGTATAAACCCTCGGCAATGATACATAACCGTCATCATTTCTTAAAACATTCGTGCCAAGCTTAATTACAATACGTTTTGCCTTAATAAAATCCAATCTGTCCATACCCGAATTCTACCACGGAGAATAAATTAATAAAAGAGGATTTTTAATAAAAAAAAGGCGGTTCAAATTATAAACCGCCTATCTTATCTAAACTATCTCTCTTCTCATACCAAAAATGTTTCTATTATAGAGAAGCTCTCCATAATGAATCATTAAACTTGCTTTGTTGAGTTGTAGTATCTGCTGATAAAGTAACATTGCTTGGAGCAAATACAAATACTAAATCTCCAACTTTTTTAGGATTTCCGTTAAGTGCTTGAGATGCACCACAAACGAAATCAATTGTTCTTTGAGATTGTTCTTTGTCTAACAAATGTAAGTTAAGCATAACAATCTTTCTATCTTTAAGGTGTTGAACAATAGTAGCAGCATCATCAAAAGAACGAGGTTCTACAACAATAACTTCATTTCCGCCTCTATTGAAATTAGGGTGGTTAAGAATTTTTGCTTCTTGGTGTTTTTCAACCATAGGAACAGGTGTTGTATAAGATGGAGCAACTTCTCTTAAAGCACTACCTTCTTCAACATAATCATAACCGTCATCATCATAACCATCTTCTTCGTTCATATCAACAAATGGATTTTCCCCACGGAATCCGTCCATAACGAAATCTACAACTTTTCTGAAATTATCTGCTAATGCCACCGTTTCTCCTCCGTCTATTTATTTAAATAATTTTCTACCTATTCTTAGCATTGTTGAACCTTTTTGAGCTGCGATTTTATAATCTTGACTCATACCCATTGAAATCTCTTTTAATTCACAGTTAAATTCTTTCTCCAAACTATCCCGAATTTGAACAATTTCAGAAAATAACTTCCCAATTTCTTCTTCTGCAATCCCCAGTGGCGCCATATTCATAACACCGACAATTTCTATACCTTTCAAATTCTGAATTTGTTCAAAAACTTCAAATACTTCCTCTTTAGAAAAACCAAACTTTTGTTCTTCATTTGCATTATTGATTTGAATAAGAATTTTCTGAACTTTTCCAATCTCCAATGCGTGTTGAGAAATACTTTGAGCAAGTTTTACAGAATCTACCGAGTGAATATAATCAAACACCTTTACGGCTTGTTTCACTTTATTTGACTGTAAATGACCAATCAAGTGAAATGTTGATTTTTCTCTCACTTCAGACGGCAAGTTTGCAATTTTTGCAGAAGCCTCAATTACTCTTGATTCTCCGAAGTCACGCAACCCCGCATCAAATACTGTAATGATTGCCTCTTCGTCAAAATACTTTGTAACTGCAATTATTCTAGGTTTACAAGGTGCAATTTCTTCTTGTATTTGCAAAAGATTTTTTTTAACTGTTTCAAACATCATTCACCTCTACAAGAAAAACAGCCCATAGCATGAGCTTAATTTAATTGTACTCTATATTTGGGGCATGTCCAAAATATTTATTTCTGTAAATAAAATAAAATAACAGACAGGGCTGAAACCATGACAGTGACATGGTTTCAGCCAATTCCTAAAACCCAATAACAGCTTAATATTTCTTAATATTAAGCTGTTTCAATTACTCAAAAGGCTTGTTATTAGTAAAAGGCATGCCTTTTTCAATATCCGTCATCAACTTATTGATTTAGAAAAAATATTTACAAATATCCTCCATTTGTATGAGATAAATGCTAAATTTTTGATAAAACCCTGTGATACTGCTCATTACGAGAATAACCAAGCATTATCCCAAGAATAAAATCTTCGTATGGTGATAATTTAGAAAGTTCTTTATTTGAAAATCTCCGAACAATTTCAAGACAAAACGGATTTCCAAAGAACAAATTTGATTTATTTTTAGGCAAATTTATGAGTAAATATTGAATTTTCATTTTTTCAAGAATAACTATAAAATCCTCAACCAAATCTGACTCGCAAGTATATAATGCTAAGTCCCTCATTCCTTTTTTATATTCATAAATAAGATTTTTAAATAATTCCATAACTCCACGCTCACATTTAAAAAGACGAAAATCGAATAAAAAAGTTGCATAACAACACAAAAAGATAGGTGAAAGTATAAACTTCCACCTATCTTAAATTATTCTATTGACCAAAAGTCAAATTAGAACATCAAACCAGCTTCTCTAGCTGCTTCTGCCAATGCAGCAACTCTACCATGGTATAAGAATCCGCCACGGTCGAATACTACACATTCAACACCAGCTTTTTTAGCTTTTTGAGCAATTGTTTCACCAACAACTTTAGCTGCTTCAATGTTACCACCGTGAGCTAATTTTTCTTTCAAATCTTTGTCATTTGAAGATGCTGATGCAATTGTTACATGGTTAACATCATCAATCAACTGAGCATAGATGTGTTTTGTACTTCTATATACAGCTAATCTTGGGAATTCAGATGTTCCTGACAATTTAACTCTAATTGATCTGTGTCTTTTTTGAACTAATGGTTTTCTTGTTTGTTGTTTAATCATTTTATTTTCCTTTCGTACCCAAACTTTCTTGGATAACCAGTCCAAGGGTTTATACGGGCTTTTGTTTTACTCAACTTGTGCATTACACCGAATTATCGGTCTATGCTCTATTTTTTACCAGCCTTACCAGCTTTACGTCTGATGTATTCACCTTCGTATTTAACACCTTTACCTTTGTAAACTTCAGGTGGACGTTTAGATCTGATTAACGCTGCAACATCACCAACAGTTTGTTTGTTTGAACCTTTTACAGTAATTTTTGTATTAGCTTCAACTGTAATAGTGATACCTTCTGGTGGAACGATATCAACAGGGTGAGAATAACCTAAAGCCATATTCAAAGTAGAACCTTGCATTTGTGCTCTATAACCTACACCGTTGATTTCAAGCTTTTTAACAAAGCCATCTTTTACACCATGAATAGCATTTGCTACTAATGTTCTTGATAAACCATATAAAGCATCTGTTTCACGAGATGTACCAACTTTTGTTAATACTACATGGTTATCTTCCATTTTAACTGCAATTTCAGGACGAACAACAACTGTTTCAGTTCCTAAAGGTCCTTTTGCAGTAACAGTTTGACCGTCGATTTTAACCTCAACACCTTGAGGAATTTCAACTGGTTTTTTACCGATTCTTGACATTTTCTAATTTCTCCTTTGGTATATCTAATACTTTTATCGAATTTTTCTACCAATTATATTCGACTTTTAAATTTTTACTAAAAATTAGTAAACGTAGCAAAGAATTTCGCCACCAACGTTTTCTTTTCTAGCTTTTCTATCAGTCAACAAACCTTTTGGAGTTGAGATGATAGCAACACCCAAGCCACCCAAAACTTTTTGTAATTTTTTAGCTTTTGAGTAGTGTCTTAAACCAGGTTTAGAAATTCTTTCTAATTTTGTGATTACAGGTTTACGATTCATATCGTATTTCAAAGTAATAGTGATAACTTTGAATTTACCTTCTTCTTTTACAGTATAATCAGCGATAAAACCTTCTTCTTTCAAAACTCTAGCCAATTCAACTTTTAGTTTTGAAGCAGGAATATCAACTGTTTCATGAGATACTGTACTTGCATTTCTGATTCTTGTTAGCATATCTGCTATTGGATCTGTCATTGCCATAATTTTTCTTTTCCTTTATTTAATTGTACTCGTCACTTACCGAATTAATGTTGCCCAACAAAAAGCAGGCTTATTTCGACAGTCTGACAAGATTAATTTATCATGGATAAATTCTAAATACAAGCATAATGTTACAAAATACTAATTTATAAAAATAAAAGCCCCACAAATTTGTAGGGCCTTTAATCTTATCTAAATAATATATTTAAAATCTACCAATCTTTTAATTGAACAATTATAAAACCGACTTGTGCAGCTTCTTCTGCCCCAACACCATCAATTGCAAACATTTGACCATTCTTAGTATTCACAATACAAAATTCGTGACACTTGTTGCTGAAGTCAATATCTGCTTGTGCGTCTGCTCTAGATGAAAATGTCTTCATTCCAGAAGTATTCTGTGCATAGAAATTAAATTCAGAACTATATGTAGAATCATTTTTTACAGATGATAAAGCTGTTTCAAAAACTTGAGCATAAGGACAATCTGCGCCTGTAAAATAAATTACTAATTTTTTACCATCAAAATAGTTTTTATACTCACTGCTAGTTTTTAAATACTCTAAAATATTAGGTTTACTAAAAGAATAATTTATGCCTTTTAGTCCATAAAGTTCAGGATATTCATTTGATTGTGTTGAATTTTGAGATTTACTTTCTTGTGCAATTTTTTCAAGTTTTTGTCTGTTTTCAGGTTTCAAAATTGTTGAAAGACCAACAGCTGCAAGAATTATATATATGCCAAAATTCAAAATAATACTTGCAATAATCGAAATTCCAACCCAATTTCGTTGAGTTTTTCTAAAATGTTCTAAGTTATTCCATTTTTTCGAACCATAATAAGCCCATTCATTACCTTTAATCCCAATATAAATTTCTAAAGCCAAATACAGTAATATAAAAATAAAACCTAGAAAATGAGACAAAATAAAAAATATCACTTGAAGAATAAATATTACCCAAATATCTCCCCAAGCGCCATTAAAAATAGCCCAAATCCAACCTAATAAAAAAGCACCCCAGTTGAAATGTTCTAACTCTTTGTTAATATCAGCCAAAGAATCTGTTTCAACTCTTTGCTCTTCTTCTCCATACGCCATAAATAAATTCTCCTAAATAATTTTGCTTTTTAAATATAACATTATTTTAGGAAAAGCACAATATAAACTAAAAAAGAGCGGCTCAACACCGCTCTTTTAAACTTATTAACAAATTTGACTACCAACTTGCTTTTGTAACACCTGGTAACAAACCTTGGTGAGCCATTTTTCTTAAACAGATTCTGCACAAACCGAAATCTCTATGAAAACCGTGAGGTCTACCACAGATACTGCATCTGTTGTGAAGTCTTACTGTTGGGTATTTTCCGGCAGCAGCAAGTTTTTCGCGTCTAAGTTCTTTGTTAATCATCGCTTTCTTAGCCATGAATTTCTCCTATCTTGTACTTATTATTTGTGACTACCTTTGAATGGCATACCGAGAAGTCTTAACAATTCTCTTGCCTCTTCATCTGTTTCAGCAGTTGTGATAACTGAAACATTCATACCCTTAACTAAATCTACTTCTTCATAAGTGATTTCAGGGAACAAAGCTTGTTCTTTCAAGCCTAATGTATAGTTTCCTCTTCCATCGAAACTTTTTGGGCTAATACCACGGAAGTCTCTGATTCTTGGAAGAACTACGCAAATTAATTTTTGCAAGAAATCATACATTCTTTCGCCACGCAATGTTGCCATTGCTCCAACCGGCATTCCTTCTCTCAATTTGTATGAAGCGATTGATTTTTTAGCTTTTGTAACTACTGCATGTTGACCAGCAATTTTAGTTAATTGAGCTTCAATTGCTTCTGCAATTTTTGAGTTGTGAGAAGCTTCACCTACACCCATGTTCAAAACGATTTTAACTAATTTTGGAACTTGGTGATCATTTTTGTAGCCAAACTTTTCTTTCAAAGCTGGAACTACATCTTCTACATATTTTGCTTTTAAGTTTTTTGTAACTGTCATTTTTCTTTTCCTTTACTATTGGTATTAATGTCGTAAATACATTACACATTAAGCATCTAGTTGTTCGCCGCATTTTTTGCAAACACGAACTTTTTTACCATCGATAACTTTCATTTCTACTCTTGTTGCTTTTTCGCAAGCAGGACAAATAATCATAACGTTTGAAGAATCAACTGGAGCTTCAAGTTTGATAAGTCCACCTTGGATACCGGCAGCTGGTTGAGGTTTTTGAGCCTTAGTAACCATGTTAGCACCTTCAACGATAACTTTACCTTTTTCAGTGTCAACTTTTTTGATGTTACCGATTTTTCCTTTGTCTTTACCTGCAATAACTACGACTCTGTCGCTAGTTTTTACATGTAAATTCTTTTTATCTTTGTTTGTCATTTTTTTCTCCTGATTTTAGTCTTTCATGGACTGACCGTATCGGCCTATTACATGCTAGTCCCGTTAGGTTTTTCGAACTTACCCCCGAAAGGGATTCCCGAAAAACTCGTTTTCGGGAGAATTCAGTTCCTTGTGGGAACTAAATTACTTCCGGTGCAAGAGAAACGATTTTCATATAACCTTTGTCTCTTAATTCACGAGCAACTGGTCCGAAAACACGTGTACCTCTTGGATTGCCGTCTTTGTTAATAATAACTGCAGCATTTTCATCAAATCTGATAACTGAACCGTCATTACGTTTGATATCTGCTTTAGTTCTTACTACAACTGCACGTACAACTTCACCTTTTTTCACAGCCATATTTGGAGTCGCATCTTTTACAGAAGCAACGATTTCATCGCCAACTGCTGCAAATTTTTTATTTGAGCTTCCCATAACACGGATACATAACAATTGTTTTGCACCTGTGTTATCTGCTACTTCTAATCTTGTTTCTTGTTGTATCATTTTTCTTTCCTTTTAGTATCTACTACTTTTGCCTCTCATTACTCTAATGGTAATGTTGCATATTCGCTATAAGGATTAAAAATTATAGTTTTTGCTATTACTTAATCCTTTGTGAAACTTTTCGTTACACTATCTAGCTTTTTCAACTACTTCAGCAACTGTCCAACGTTTGTCAGCTGACATTGGTTTAGATTCAACGATTCTAACAATATCACCTTCGTTACATACGTTTTCAGCATCATGTGCTTTGTAGTGTTTATTAGATTCCATGATCTTTTTATATCTTGGATGTGGTTCATAATCAGCAACTT
>JBNMKP010000011.1:0-13654 GCA_050874405.1 bacterium | reverse complement strand
GTCATTGTGAGGAACATTTATTCCAAAGTGTGAAATTTTCTCTACGAAGTGGCGTAACAATCCACAACACTGGGATATTTTACCCCCCTTCGAAATCAAAGATTTCGGTTCCCCCTCAAGTGGGGAACAAAGAAAATTATGAAACACCTTACATTTACATACTTGTGCAATATGCTTTTTTAATAAATTTATCAACAGCTTATTCCTTTCATTTTTCACTCTTTTTGAGAACCAATCCTCTTTTACAAAGGGAGAATATTGTTATAAAACCCCAATAGTATTCTTATTATAACAATTTTTTCAATGCTTTTCAAGAGTTTAAAAATTATTTGAAAAAGGAATGCTTATCTAATTAAACCTTTTAATAACTTGAATAATTTCCCCAAAGTTGATACTTTTGGTGCTTCTATTGGTGTATATGGCAAATACATACACAAAGGACTAGATTTACTTTGGCTTACGTTCATTCCAAATTTTATACATTTGTCTAAATATTTATTCATTTTAGATGAATTAGACACGAACCCCATTTTTTTATAAAAAACATGAGGCGGTCTATCATAGTCATAAACCCTACTTGCAATTAGGTGAACTCTTCCTTTGCAGTCTAAAGCTTTACTCTCGTTTTTGGCAAGAGTAATAAATTTTGTTCCATTACCTTTATCTCGAACATTTGATTTGAGGTAATCAATTTCAAATGATTTGTATGGGTCAATTTGCGGATAAAATGACCTATTACCAATGTTATATAAAACAGGTCGAGCTTCCATTTCACCCAATTGTTTTCCTGTTTTTGTATCTAAAAGATGATACTTATACCCAACAGGAGAGCAATCTGTCGCAAATGTTTCTCCGGTATTATACATTTCATGGCGATAGAAAAGTTTATCCGGAATATTTTTTTGCGGACGCAATAAATAATATGATGAATTAAAATTTCCCATACATATATTTAAAAACATTTAGAAAGAAATTATTGCTTAAATCCAATGAAAAATATCTGGAAACATCTTTCTTGCTTCTTGTAAACATTTTGCAAATTTACCGGAATTATCGACATTTTTCTCAATGTACATAAAAGAGTCACCCAGAGTGCGACTTATTGGTTTGTTATTTTTTATATAATTATCAACAATTTTTTCTGTTTCTTTTTCATATTTTCCAAACTTAAAACCAACTTTTTTGTAAAACACTTGCGGCGGACGTTTTTCATCATAAACATCTGATGCAATTACATGAATATTTCCGTTACAAAATTTTTTAAAACTTTCGATTTTGGCAACATTTATTAAAGATGTTCCAACTCCTTGGCGTTTTTTATGAGAAATCAATTTTCTTATACGCAAAGAATTATATTTTTCTGAATTGGGAGAATAAAAATGCAGTTTATTTTCTACAGCCTCTGGCCTTATTTCCAGTTTTCCCAGACAATTTCCTTTTCTGTCATACATTCTGAAAACTGTATCCTGTGGGTCTTTGCCTTTCTTTTTTACGACAACTCTTTCGGTAAATCTATGTGGTATTAGTGGTGGAAATTTCAACATAACAAAAAATTTAAAACACCTAAAAATAATTTTTGATATTTAATAGCAAATAATGTTAAAAAATAATAATTTTCAAACTGAAATCTTATTTTGGTATTATAATTATTAAATAGTAGAGAGTATATAAATAGTAGGGATTAAAGTTTTGGAAAAGAAAAAATATCACTTTATAGCAATAGGTGGAGTCGGAATGAGCGGTTTAGCAAAATACTTGCTACAAAACGGTTTTGAAGTTTCCGGTTCTGATATAAATGACAGCAAATATGTTCAAGAAGTAAGAAATCTTGGCGCAAAAGTTTTCATTGGACACAATGAAAGTAATGTTCCAGATGATTGTATCGTTGTTGCAAGTACTGCAATTCGTGAAGACAATCCGGAAAAACAAAAAGCAAGAAGATTAGGTTTACCAATCTATCACCGTTCAGATTTACTTGCAGAAATTTCAAAAAATGAAAAATATTTTATGGGATTTTCTGGAACTCACGGCAAAACAACCACAAGTGGACTTTGCTCTTATGTAATGGAGAAAGCAGGATTAAAACCATCATACATCGTTGGCGGAATCATTCCGGAATTGAATACAAATGCAAATTCTACAGGCGAAAAATTCTTTATGGCTGAACTTGATGAAAGTGATGGCACAATTGTTAAATATTCTCCAAATTTGGTTGTGGTAAATAATCTTGAACCTGACCATTTGGATTTTTACAAAAATGGTTTAGAATCAATTCTTGAAACATTTGAAACTTTCTTGTCAAATATGAGAGAAAACGGAATTGTAATGGCAAATATGGACAACGAAGGTGTTAAACGTTTGGTTAAACATTTTTCACAAACTCCACTTGCTCATAACGCTGAATTCGTAACTTATTCAATCGGTGGAAATACTGATTATTCAGCAAAAAATATTGAATACAACGAGGATTATACAGAATTCGATATTCTTCACAAAGGTGAATTCAAAACAAGATTAAAAATTTGTCTTAAAGGAGTTCACAATGTGTATAATTCACTTGCTGTTTGGGCAAGTTTGAACGAAGCAGGTGTTGATATGAATTTGGTAAATCCACATTTTGCAACTTTTACAGGTATGGGTAGAAGATTCCAAAAAGTTGGAGAATTCAACGGAATTTCAATTTACGATGATTATGCACACCACCCGACAGAAATCAAAGCAACACTTTCTTCTTCTAAATCATTCAAGAATAAGAATGTTATTGCAGTATTTCAACCACACAGATACACAAGACTTCAAAACTTGTGGAATGAATTTATGGGCGCATTTTCTCACGTAAACAAAGTAATCGTAACCGATGTTTACGCAGCAAGTGAAGATCCGATTGAGGGTGTAAATTCAGAAGCTTTTGTAAACGAATTAAAAGAAAAAAGTGATGTTCCTTGTGAATACGCATCAGGTTCAATAAAAGATGTCGCTGAAAAATTATACCCAACCCTAAAACCAAACGATATTGTTATCGGACTAGGTGCAGGTACAATTACAAACTTAGGAAAAGAATTATTAGCTCTAAATGAAAAGGAGAATAACTAAGTTGTCAATTCTTCCAGAAAAGAACTTTGATATCAAAAAATTAACCTCTTTCAAAATTGGAGGGAAAATTTCTGAAGTATTTTTTCCGGAAAATATTGAAGAATTTGTACAGATTTTGAAAGAAAATCCAAATATCAAAGTATTTGGAAACCTTTCAAATACCTTAATTTCAGATGATGGGTATGACGGAAAAATAATTCTGACAACTAAAATGAATTCTATTCAAATTGAGGGAACAAAAGTTGTTGCAGATTCTGGTGTTAAAGGCCCAAAATTATCACAAGAAGTTTGCAAAGCAGGACTTACAGGTCTAGAATTCATGATAGGTTTCCCAGGGTCAATTGGCGGAGAGGTTTGCATGAACGCATCGGCTAACGGACAATGCATAAGTGATACATTGGTTAGTGTAACTTGTTATTCTTCAACAAAAGGTCTTGTCAAATATTCAAAAGCTGAAATGAATTTTGACTATAGAACTTCTCGTTGTCATAATGAAGATTTAATAGTCTTACAAGCTGAATTTGAACTATCAAAGAAAGATGCTAAAGAAATTGAAGCTCAAATGAATTCAAATTTGGAATTCAGAAAAGCTCATCAACCATCTTTAGCACTACCGAATTGCGGAAGTATTTTCAAAAATCCGCAGAACAACTCTGCAGGAAGACTTCTTGATTCAATTGGAGCAAAAGAATTAAGTTGTGGCGGAGTTAAAGTTTGGGAAAATCACGCAAATTTTATTGTAAACAACAACTCTGGAACTTCAACAGATGTTCTTACTTTGATGTCTGAAATGCAAGCAAAAGTAAAAAATAAGTATGAAATAGATTTACAGCCGGAAATAATATTTCTAGGCGGAAATAATGATAAGGAAAACGAATTATGCAAAACATTGTACAAAAAATAGATAAAAATTCTAAAATTGCCGTTCTATGCGGTGGAATGTCATCAGAAGCAGAAGTATCAAGACGTTCAGGTAAAGGTGTTTTTGATGCACTTCAAAGACTTGATTATACAAATTCTGAACTCGTAGAAGTTGATAAAAATATTGCTCAAAAATTAAAAGATGGCAATTATGATTACGCTTACAATGTTCTTCATGGCAAATACGGTGAAGATGGTTGTATTCAAGGAATTTTAGAAATCTTACAAATTCCTTATACAGGCTGTGGCGTAATGTCTTCTGCCGTTTGCATGAACAAAGAATTTACAAAAAGAATGCTTTCATCATGTGCAGAAATTCCTCTTGCAAAATCTGCTTTCGTAAGAAAAGGGGAAGATGTTATGGAAAAAACTAAAGACTTGAAATATCCTGTTTTCACAAAACCGGTTTCTGAAGGTTCAAGCTTTGGTATGACAAAAGTTAATTCTCGTGAGGAATTGAAAGCCGCTTACGATGAAGCTATCAAATATAATGATGATGTTCTTATTGAAGAATTTATTGACGGTTTGTTTGTAACAGTTGGTGTTTTAGAACAAGACGGCAAAAACTTTGCAACAGAAATTTTGGAAATTATTCCAAAAAATGAATGGTATGATTATGAATCTAAATACACTCCGGGAATGTCAGAATTCATTCTTCCTGCAAAATTTGATGCAGAATTAACTGCAAAAATTAAAGAAATCGCAATCAAATCACACGAAACAGCAGGTTGTAAAGGTGTTTCAAGAGTTGACTTCATGGTTTCCAAAGACGGAATTCCTTATGTAATTGAAATCAACACATCTCCGGGAATGACTACAACTAGTGACTTACCGGCACAAGCAAAGGTTATGGGTATAAGTTATGATAATTTAGTTCAAATTGTTTTAAACGGAGCAGGCTTGAATAAATAATGGAAGAGGATAACAATTTCAATACAAATGAATATCCGCAAGAGAATGTAAATGCACAAGAGGACGAATTTCAAGACGAATTCGCCCTTGCTAAACATTCCCTAAAACGCAAACGAATTGAAAGAAAGATTAGAAAAAAACGTAAAAAAGTTAAAGAATTAAAATCTTTCTTGAGGTTTATTAGCTTAATTTTGGTTGTTTTTCTTGCGTATCATTTTATGAAACTTCCTCAATGGTATTTGCCAAAAGATACTTTTTCAGACCAAACAGGTAAGCATATTGAAATTATTAACAATGATATTATTCCTGATTATGTTATAAGACAATCATTGAAAAATCTATATGTGCCAAAACTTCCAATCTTTTTGGTTAAAGTTAAACCTATAAAAAATGAATTATTTAAAATTCCTGTGATTAAAAATATCTACGTAAGACGTTACGGATTTCCTGCAAGAATTCAAATCATCGTACGAGAAAGACAACCGATTGCCGTAATTAAAACCGACTTGAAAGCAAAACCAGTAGCATTCTTCACGGCTGACGGAATTTTAATTACGCATAAAAATTACATGAATTTAAGCAATTCAAAATCTGCTCTAAAAATTTTAACCAGCAAACCTCAACTTGGCAAAGAATGGACAGTAAAAAAAGTTCAAGGAGTTGAAAAGATTGTCAAAGCTGTTGAAACTTATTCTAATGAAAAAGTTGAATACATTGATTTGAGAAATCCGAATGATGTTTATGTGAAAATTCAAACAACAAGCATTCGTTTAGGGCAATTGGATAGTACGGTCTTCGAAAGAATTAAACGTATTTATACAATTCTACCGCAAATTGAAGAGGTAGATAGCCAAATCAAGTATATCGATTTAAGTTGGGATAAGGTAAACTATTTAAAATTGAAGAAAACCGACAAAAACAGTAAGCCTAAAGAGCCGGAAAAAACTGAATAATATGACTTTTAACGAAAAATATTCAAAAATTAAATATCTTGCATCTGATGAACTAAAAAAAATTGAAGAAAATATTACATCTTCAATTCAAACTCGCGAACCGTTAAAAACTCATATTGTACAATTTCTAACCGCTCCGTCAAAAAGAATTCGTCCGGTTTTAGCTATTTTATATACAAAAGCTTTAGGACAAAATTTAAACACTCAACAACTAGAATTGTTAACAGCAATTGAACTTGTGCATAATGCATCTTTAATCCATGATGATATAATTGATGAAAGTGATTTAAGACGAGGTCAAAAGACAATTTCAGCAGAATTTGGGAATAAACTCGGGGTAATCTCAGGGGATTATATTCTCTCTATTGCGATGGAGAAAATTGCGAATTTGAATTCTATTGACATTTTAAAAAAATTCTCAATTACATTAAATAAAATGTGCCAAGGAGAAATTAATCAAAATTTTGACAGATTTAAAATTGGAACAATTGAAGATTATATTGAAAAATCAAAAAATAAAACGGCTTATCTTTTTGAAACAGCAATGACAAGTTGTGCAATGTTGTCGCAAACTTCTTGTGACATATCAAAGATAAGTGATTTTGCAATGAATGTCGGTATCGCATTTCAAATTCGAGATGATTTAATCAATTTCACTAAAACAGACTCTTCAAGACCTGCGGAAAATGATTTATCAGAGGGGATTTACACCGCTCCGATTATCTATAGCCAAGATACCAAAAACTACACCAAAGGTATTGAAAAAACTAAGTCTTTGTTAAATAATTATATAGAAAAAGCGGCTAAACAACTTGAAAATCTGCAAGATAATGAGTTTACCGCAGCATTGAAAAATTTCTTGGAGCTTTTGAATAATGAATAAAATTAAACAAAAAATGGACAACTGGAAAAAGAGAATGAGAGAAAAAAGAGATGCCGCATATATGCATTTCAAAGCAAATCTTCCTGCAAATGTCCAAATGAAACTTGATAAATTTGAAGAAAGCTACAAAAATTATAAAGAAAGTGCTTTATGCGAAGTTATCGAAACCGTTGTATTTGTTTTGGTAATGGTTATTATCATAAGATTTTTTGTTGGAGAAATTCGTTGGATTCCGTCAGGCTCAATGCACCCAACATTGGTTGAAGGAGATAGAATTGTTGTTGAAAGATATTCAAGATTTTTCACTACTCCGCAAAGAGGCGATATTATGGTATTTTATCCTCCGTCAACAAAACTTTCAAGAAGTCCTTTGCCTCTATTTGCAAGACTTACAGGTTTTTGGTGTAAAGATATTGCTTACATCAAACGTGTTGTAGGTATGCCAGGGGATAAAGTTGAAATCAAAGAAGAAAAAGACGGTTCAGCTTACGTTTATATTAATGATAAAAAATACAAAGAAAATTATATCAAGAGTGTTTATGAATATCCTCCATGCCCAACTAAAGATACAAGCAAAATCTTGTTAATGAATGACCAAACAATGAAATGCGGCCCATTCAAACTTGACAAAGACAGCTATTTTATGATGGGTGATAATCGTGGAAATTCCCAAGACAGCAGATATTGGGGCACATTGAAAAAAGACAGATTTGTCGGACGTGCTGTTGTTGTATTTTGGCCATTAAACAGAATGAAAGTGTTACACCGTTTAAAATAGGTGATAATACTTCATATAATTTGCCATAATATCAGAACTTACACCATTCGCAACATTTGCTTTTACAACTTGGTCTTTGTCTTGCGAAGTTTGACTATCAATTTTTGATGCTTCGGTATTTTTAGGGTTCATTTCTTGTTGTTTTTGAGCTTGTTGAACTTCTTCAACAAAGTCTTGTAATTGTTGCATAACTTGAGAATGTAATTGCAAATCACCGGAATATGACCCTGTAGATTGAATTCCTGCAGTTTCTAAATCTTCAAGAATTTGTTCCCATTGGTTGTAGTTAGTTATAGTTGTTCCTTGAGCTTGTGCAGCCGCTTGTGCTTTTCTCAGCTCTTCAATAGATTTAATATCTTCTACATTGTCCATTGCCATGACAAACTCTCCATACTTAAAACTTCTTATATATAATATAAGTGTTTTTCTATATGGAAATTTCAAAAAACAAAATTAGTTTAACATATTGTAATAATTGAAATTAAACTTCTGAAACATCAGGCAAATCAATACTTTTCAATCTTTGTTCAATACGGCGATACCATTTTAGGTGTTGTTTAAACAAGATTTTATAATGTTCCATATCACCTTGTGAAATATGTCTGAATTGGTCATCTGATGTTTGAGTTAACGCAGCTTCTAAGAATTTTGTATATTCTTTTCTGTCTAAATTCGGGTCAGTTAATTCAATACGCTTACCGAAATCAACAATAACTTCAGGTCTGTTATCTCTCAAAAAGCAATAATCAATTGAAACAGGGATTAAATTAACCTTGCCAAATCTTTTAACCGCATTATGTGCAATATAAGCTAAACCTGTTTGAAATTTATATGGACGGAAATGAGGTGGTCTGATAATTCCTTGTGGGAAAATACATAAAATGTTTCTCAAATCACCCAAAACATCTACAGAGTATTGCAAAGCTTTCATTGCAGATTGAGCGGATTTTTTATTTACAGAATATGCGCCACCACGTCTTAGCAATGGAAATCTGTTTAATTCTTCAACCATCAAACGAATTTCTTTGTGGCAAATTCTGTGAGTGATATTGTACATAACAATTCCGTCCCACCAATTGCAATGTGGTGCAAAAAGAATTGTTGGAGTATCTTTATCACGTTCATTATAGTTTTCTACACCTGTATAACGAAAAGCATAAAATCTATTTTGTAACATATTGAAAAAGAACAAACTAGCAATCGTTAACCAAAATTTGTTTGTTTTAGCAGGTTTGAACTTCTCTTCTTTATTTCTAAGTTTTGTCGGCGGAATATCCGAATATAATTTTTCCTCTGTAGCCATAGATTTATTGTACCCTAATCGTCTAAAAAATAAAACATTCAATTAAGAAAACTTAACCCTTTTATCATACGACTATTGCAATAAAAAAGCAAGTTATCCTAATGGATTAATTGTTTATTTTCTAAATCTATCTGATAAATAACTCAAAATAGCACCCCCAATTTCTTCATTTGCATCAAATGTTTGATACGGATTTGGTGGTTTTAATGAATTTTGAACAAGCATTTTTACTAAAGGTCCAAATGCATCAGGAACTTGTGTTTTTCGATAAATTCCTGCTAAATATGTTTGGATATTAGATGATGTTGTATTATTAAACCTTGCAAAAAATGGATATAACTTATCTATTCCTTTTGTGCCATTTTCAATCATTCTATCCATAATAAAAAGTGTTTCTGTAACTTGGGCTTCATTATTTGAATGAGCTAAAATATCTGTCAAATAAGGAATAGCATTCTCTTTTTGTTTGACAAAATAATCAACTTCATTTTTATCAAAGATACAATAATTTCTTTGTGGAGTTGGCAATTGGCAAGTATTACAAACATATTTTGTGTTTGGATTTAATTGTGCCTGATAGTATGGATTTGTATGAGTAATTTGTTGAATCATAATAAAATCCTATGAATAAACGTATGGCGGGCCATTTTTGATTTCAAACAAAATATTTTCAGCCATTGTTTTTAATTCTTCTTTTGAACGTTTTCCACTATCGACCTGTTTATAAAATTCTTCTACAAGCGGAAGAATTGCCGCATCTTTTTTAGATTTAAAGTTTCGCAATTCAGTCGCAACAAGACGTTTTTGCAAATCTAATTCTGTTTCTGCGTTGATTTTTTTGACTTGAACTTCTTTTAATGCATCTCCAGATAACTTTCCACCATAACTTATTGCAGTAATTCCTGTCACACCCAAGAACAATTGCTTGAATTGTGGATTAGAAGTATCTAATAAAAAGTTATAGAAAAATGTTCTATAGTCATCAACGAATGAGTTAAATGCAGGTTTTGGAGTTCCGTCACCTCCAATGTTCGGATTTACGGTAGTTGTTGAAGTTTTTATTTTAGAAATAATTTTATCAATATATTCACTTTTTTCTTCCGAAGTTCCCCATTTTAATTTACCGACTTCTTCTCTTATAAAATCTTCTGTTGCATTTATACTCATAAATAAGTGTTCAAGATTGAATCTATCGACATCTTTTGTTTTGTTAGTTGACCTTTCAACGAGCATTTGAATTCCTTTTTTGATTTCATCTGTTTGTTCGTTAAGATGAGTTGTACTTTTTGAGAGATTTTTCATTGAAAGAAATCCAAGTCCGACGATTCCTGCAACTGTTGTAAGACCTAATATAACATTTCCTAAAATCGATTTTGGCTTGTTTTTTTGAACTTTTTCATCTGATGTAAAAGTTGGATTAAGATATCTATTTTTGCCAAAATTAGGTAGAATTTTTTCATTATCAGATTTTATATATTTTTCAAAATCAGTTGAATATTTTGATAACATACTCCTTATAATTTGCATTTTTCCGGAGAAAGATTCGGTTTCAACGGAAACTAAATTTTCTTGCAAATTTTTCTGAATGTCAGACTCTTTACGTTTTACCCAAACATCTTTAAACCCGTCAAAAAATGTTTTACCCATAAATGCCATTGCAGAAAGAGCCAAAACTCCGGCACCTGCAATAAAAGTTTTTCTATTTGGATTTTGCACCATTTGATAAATAACTTGATAAGTTTCTTTGCTCAATTGAACATTTCTTGTTACAGAAGGAAGCCATTTTTCTTTTGCAAGCCCAACAGATGCCTTTGCACTTTTGTTAATAAAAGCCGTCAATAATGCAACAGAAGACATTACCCCAAGTGCAATTGAACTGAGCGGAAGAAGTTTTTTATCAACAATTTTGTTATCTTGATATAGAGCATTAGGAAGAGGAACTTTGTCCGCAATCATAAAAGTATCTTTTGTTTCAGCCAAAGAACAATCTTTATCTTTGACACAATTATTCACAAGAACACCCTCACGAGTCGATAAGGTATTTTTGCGTTGAGATTCGGTCAAATTCTTTTGTTGTCTTACGGTTTCCGCATCATGCAGCGGATTTATCATCATTGTTTTCTATATCCTTTTTATTTTTAAAACTTTCAGACACTTTATGTAAAAATGTCTTCAAATTGAAAGCTTTTTTAACTTCATCAATTTTTTTATCTTCGTCATAGGTTTCGTCAGTTCCGAAAACAAAGAAGAGAGATTTTAATTTCTTTTTTATGTTTCCTAAAACCTCTGAAACTTTTTTTTGAACAGCAGCCTTAAATTCTCCATAGATTGCAGTTAATTTATCCGTTATATCTGCAAATTTTTGCTGAATATTTTGTAGAGTATTTGCAACAATGTTAGGCAAATTTTGTACCACATTCAAAACTTTTGCTACAACATTTGTCAAAATAAAATTTATAGGTTTTGCAATTATTGCAGGAGTTGATTTTGAAATTACAGATGCTAAATCCATAATTCTTTGATGTGTTGCAGCAATTGATTTTTGAAAATTCGCAAGAGCTTGAAGATGATTTTGTTGAGCAAGTTGAGCTTGTGCTCTTGCGTACTTTTGAGCTTTGAGCATTGCACCAATTGCAGCACACTGATTGTAAGTCATCTCTCCAACATTTCGAGGAATATCTCTTTTTGTTGTAGAATTTCCTCCAGCCATTCCATTACAAATCGGACAAGCTCCTTGCGGAAGCCCGTGCGGACATGTTCCTATTTTTGAACTATTTGAATGTAGCGCTGTTGCACCAAATGGCATAAAAAAATCCTCTTATACTTCTAGAGGACTCAAAAATAATCTGACATCACCCAAACTGCACGTAGGTGATGATTTTTTGAGCATTCCGACTTTTACGGCTGCGGCAGCAGTTGAAGATATTCACTCCATTTCCTCTTAATTTTGATAGTAATTAAAGCAAGAATGCTTGTCAAACATGCCGGTAATGTTTGTAACAATCACTACAATTTTTATAGCTCAATTTTCTTTACTTTAGTATTCCTTTTCTATAATATATAAGGTATGATTTACTTTTTCTATGGGGACGAAGAATTTAATATTTCTAATGAAATCAAAAAGCTTAAAAGCAACTTAGACAAAGATTTCATTGAAATGAGTTTTAAACAATTTAACAATCCAAAATTTCCGGATTTGATTGCCGCTGTGAGAACTCAGCCGATGATGTTTGGCAAAATGCTAATTGTGATTAACTGTCTTGCATATTTGAGTGGAAAAAGTTCTGACGAGAGTGGATTTGATGATAAACAGATTAAACAACTAACAGAAGCATTGGATAATGTTAGTGAAAATTTAGACGTTATTTTTGTTGCCCAACTCCCACCGGACAGCCAGAAAAAAATCGACAAACGGAAGAAAATATTCAAACTTCTATCTAAATATAACTCAAAAGAATTTATTCAAATTCCATCATACAAAACGGCAGAACTTGAAAGTTGGATTAAACAACAAGCAAAATCAAAAGATTTAAAATTATCAGATGATGTTGCAGCAGAAATCTTGTTACAAGTCGGTTCAAACTTGAGATTGTTAGACTCTGAGCTTGAAAAACTAAAAATTTATTCTAAAGACAAAGCTCCAACAAAAGAAACTGTAAAAGAAATTTGCGTTACAAATGAAGATTTGTTTGGCTTTGCAGATTTTTTAATTGAAGATAACAAAGCAAAAGCACTTGTTGAATATCAAAAACTTTTGACTAAAAAACACCCACTAGAAATTTTGTCTGTTTTGCATACCCTTTTGCACGGAAAAATTCAAATCAAAGCAAATTCTGCAAACCATAATGCTGATGAAATCGCAAAAATTATCAACATGCACCCATATCGTGTAAAACTTGAAATGCAAAAACTTAAAAATATTCCACTTAAAAATCTTGTAAAATTAAAACAAAATCTTACAAATGCAGAATACAAAATTAAATCAGGACAATCAAATCTTGGTGTAGATAAGGAGATTGAATATGCAATACTACAATAACGAAATCTCTCAAAAATATCCTGAACTTTTGAAATATTTTGAAAACGGAATAAAAGATGCAAATAAAAATATCAGCCACTGTTTGCTGTTCTGGGGGCCTGATATCACATCACAATGTGAATTAGCTCTTGAAGTTGCACGACTACTAAACTGCAAAGAAAACGGTAATTCTGATTGTAATTGCATAAACTGTCGTTGGATAAGAGAACAATCTCACCCTGCGGTTAAAATTTATACACGTCTTGACTTTAAAGAAAGCTCATCATCTTCAAGTGATGATGGAGATTCCAAAGGAAAGAAAAACATAAATATCGACCAAGCAAAAGCAATTATAAACGAATTGTCTATTTCAAGTGATTATCACAGAGTTTATATTTTCTGTGACAGAGATGAAGACGGAAATCTTTTACCGCTAAATCAAATAAACTTTCCGGAAGCAACATCAAATGCATTACTAAAAACATTTGAAGAACCTCCGCAAAATACAACTTTTATCTTCTTGACTAAAGATAAAACAGATATTATTTCAACTGTTGTATCAAGAGCACAATCCTTTTTTGTTGCAGGTAAAACATTTGAAAATAGCGATTACAATTTAGTAGAAAACTTTATCCAAAACTACTGGACACTAAATAGAAATCACGTTTTAGAGTTCGAAAATAATCTTATGAATTTGATAAGTGAAAATGATGCAAAAACAATTTTCACTCAAATGCAAAACTATATGCTAAGTGTAATTAAATCTAATCCGGAAAATAAACTTCTATTTTAC
>JBNMKP010000010.1:0-14036 GCA_050874405.1 bacterium | reverse complement strand
ATTTAAAAGCGAACCGTGAATAATGATTTGAAAAACTATATACAGGAATAATTCTCATATTGTAGAACCTAAAAATTTTTGCTACACAATATAATAAATCAGAATAATTATTTTTTTGCTAGTTCATTTGGTCGTAAACTCTGCGAACTTCTTTAATATCCTGCCACATCAACCATTTGGGAGAACCTTTTTCTCTTGAATCATTTCGAAGCAAATATGACGGGTGAAAAATTGGCATCATTTTAGAAAAATTTGGACCTTCAAACCATTTTCCACGTAATTTTGTAATACCCAATTTTGTATCAATAAAAGAATTCACGGCAACTCTACCACAAAGTAAAATTATTCTAGGCTTTAATATTTCAACCTGAGCATCTAAAAACTCTCGGCAAGCTGCTTTTTCATCAGGTAATGGGTCACGATTTTCTGGCGGACGACATTTTAGAGTATTACAAATATAAATATCTTTTTGACGAGAAAAACCGACACAACCTAAAATTTTATCTAAAAGCTGTCCTGCTTTTCCGACAAAAGGCTCACCTTTCATATCTTCATAATACCCCGGAGCTTCTCCGATTAACATCAATTTTGAATTTGGAACACCTGCTGAAAATACAGAATTAGTCCGAGTTTTGCATAGTGAACACTTCTCACAATGTAAACATTTTTCTCTAACTAATTCCAATTGTTCATCAAATTCAGTCTGCATAACTCTACTCCGGCATCAAAACAGAAATTACAGCATTATCAAGAGATAAGTATGTCTTTATTGTATTTGCTAAATCTTCTAAAGTAATACTATCTAAATCGGCCAAATAATCTTCTACCAATTTTAAATTTTCACAAACGGTCATATAATAACCGATGGTTTCGCCAATTTCAGAAACAGTTTCCGCAGCGAACGCAAAACGGGATTTCATACGTTTTTTAGCCTTCGCAAGTTCTTCTTCAGTAATACTATTTTCTAAGAGATTAGCCAATTCTTGTTTTACTAGTTCAAGAGCTTTTTCTTTATATTCAGGTTTGAAATTAGCTTGAATAAAGAAATTATTACCATCTTTAAATTGATAATGCTCAGAACCAATCATATTAAATATTTGCTCCGGTAATTTTTCAATCAAGTTTTGTTGCAAACGAGAACTTGAACCATCACCAAAAATTATACTAATCAAGTCTAAGCAAATCCCCGGTTTTAACTCTGCAGCTCTAGGTCCTAACCAACCAAACATCATATAACCGGTATTTACATTAGATTTTGTTTCAATGTATTTTGTTTGTTGAGGAGGAGTATCAATTTTATTAACACGATTTTCGCCTTGAACTCTATCTGGAAATGTAAATTTGTCACAAATAGTTTTCAAAACAGCTTCGTGGTCAAAATCTCCAACAACAATAGTTGTCACATTTTTAGGGGTATAGAATTTTCTATAATAGTTATCAATATCTTCTCTTGTCAAACGAGAAATAATCTCCGGAGTTCCGATTACATCACGTTTATAAGGGTGAGAAGTGTATAAATTTTTGTTGCATATATTGTAAACCTTAGTCCAAGGTTGGTCTTTGCGCATTCTGATTTCTTCAATTACAACATGTCGTTCACGTTTATCAGTAACAGTATTATCATTTATATCAAACGGAGCTCCAAGTTCTTCAGCAGGAAAAACAGGATCCATCATCATGTCAGCATGCAAATCAACAGCTAAATCAAAATCTTTATTATTAATACCTTTTGGAAGTGTTACATAGAAAAAGGTATAATCTTTCCAAGTTGCAGCATTAACAATCGCACCTTTTGATTCAAGCATTCGGTCAAACTCTCCGACTTTGTGAGCATGAGTACCTTTGAACATCAAATGTTCTAAGAAGTGCGAAATTCCGTTGTTATCATCATCTTCGTTTATAGAACCGGTTTTAACCCAAGAAGAAACATTAACCATTTCTCCCTCTTTATGAGCCAAAACAATTTTATGTCCATTTTCTCTTTCATATATTTCAACGTCACGTGTTAAAAACGGATATTTGACCAATGTTTTATTCATATATAAATTCCCCTTATTTAATATGTTTATTATAGCACGAAATCAAGTATTTTGAAAAACAATAAAGAAATAGCCGTTCAAAAATTTATGTTTAGGATATAATTCATGTATGAATGATATTTTAAACAGAATAAAGGGAACAGTTGTTGTATCAGTCCAAGCAATGCCGAATGAGCCATTGTACTTGGAGCAATGTATGATTGGAATGATGAAATCTGTCGTTAACGGTGGAGCAGGAGCATTAAGACTTGCAGGTGCAAGAGATGTGAAAAATGCAAAAAAATTATTCAATTTACCAGTTATCGGATTAACCAAACCAAACGTTATTCCTAAAAATTACAAAGAATTGGTTTATATCACACCAAACATCAAAGATGTTATTGAACTTGTAGAAGCAGGCGCTGATATTATTGCAACTGATTCAACTCAAAGAAAACGCCCAAATAACGAAAAGTTACAAGATTTGATAAAATATATTCATATCAATAAACGTCTTGCAATGGCAGATATTTCAACTCTTGAAGAAGGTTTGAAGGCTAAAGAACTCGGTGCAGATATTATTTCAACAACTCTTGCGGGTTATACATTGGAATCTGCGAATTCTCCAGCTAATGAGCCGGATTTTGAACTTTTAAAACAACTTGTAGAACAAACTCAATTACCTGTTGTTTTAGAGGGAAGAATTTGGGAACCGGAACAAGTTAATAAAGCATTTGAACTAGGTGCACATTGCGTTGTAATTGGTTCTGCAATCACAAGACCACAACTCATTACAAAAAGATTCGTATTCAGAAATAAGTAACAAATAGGGATAATATGAAAATTTTACCAATAAAACCTTTATCACAAATGGATAAAGCTAAAAATCTTATACATATAATTGAACAAAATCCAAACAAACCAAAACAACTACCTGATTATGACAGAAAAGTTGAACTTATCGGCAGAGAATATACAGTCCGAGAAGTTCGCAGTCTTTATAAATTCATAAAAACACAAGCAGATAAATTCTTAAAAGGATAAATTATAAAGGAAATTAAAATATGAAAAAAGCTCTAGCATTAGATGTAGGTGGAACAAAAATCTACAATGCCATCATCAATGAAAATGGTGAAATTATCAGCGAAATAGAAAAACACGCAACACCAAAAACATTTGATGAAATCAAAAAAACATTTATTGAAATTATAAAAAAATACGAAAAAGATGTTGATGTTATTGCTTTTTCAACATGTGGAGCTGTAAATAATAAAAACTCAGGAATACTAGGCTCTACAGGAAATATTGCGAAAGGTTATCCGCAAATGCCGTTTTTAGAACTTTCATCAAAACCTGTTTTTGTTGAGAATGATGCAAACTGTGCAGCTTGGGCAGAGCATGAAATAGGAGCCTCTGTAAATTGTCCAACCAGTGTTATGATTACTCTTGGAACGGGTGTTGGAGGCGGAATTATCATTGATAATAAACTTCTAAAAGGACAAAATGGTGCAGCCGGAGAAATGCACTTTAAAATGTATTCTGATAAACGAAGAAAATGTACCTGTGGTTCTTGGGATTGTTTTGAAATTTACGCATCAGGTACGGGATTAAAAATTACCGCACAAGAAATGTTAAAAGACCCAAATGTCACAACTTATGATGTTATGGACGGAGTTAAAAATAACAATCAAAAGATGCTTGATGTTTATCATCGTTGGGAAGAAGATATTACAAATGGAATTATTGGTTTAGCAAATCTTTTTGACCCAGATTGTATTGTTTTGTCAGGTTCTTTAGCAGAATTTGTCGAAACTGAAAAGATAGAAAAAATTGTTAACCAAGAAATTTGCACAACACCAACAAGAGTTGTTAATGCAACAGCAGGAAATTACTCTGGAATGATTGGTGCTGCGTTACTTGCTTTTCAAAAAGGAGCAATCCATGGGTAAATCAAAAGCAAGAATTTTCAGAAAAGGGATAAATGACCAAATTCCAAGACTTAGCAGAGAAGATGCAATTCTTGAAACGGTAAAACACCTTGAACATAACAGCAACAATCAGGCAAAAAATCTTATAACAATGTTTGGCTTATCTGCGGAAGAAATTCTTGAAGCCGGTGGAAGTTACGAGGCCGTTGTTGCACTTAAAAACATTTTGGAAAAATAATTTGATTAAAAATATACTTCACAAAACTATTTTCTGGTTAAAAAATGCAAGATTATATTCTGTGCCAATGACAATATTGAGTTGGCTTGTAATTTTTGTATATTCTTTGAAAGTAAATGGGAATATTCTTGCAGGACTGATTGCACTTGTTGGAATTTGCCTTGTACATCTTTCAACAAATCTTATTGATGATTATATAGATTATAAAACCTTACAAAAAGATTATGAATTCTTAACGGCAGGAAGAGATTGCAAATGTGAATACTTGAGAACAGGACAAGCAACCACAACAGACTTGAAAAATATTATCATTACTTTTCTTTCAATTGCAGCAATTTGTGGAGGAATATTATTTTTTATTTCAGGAAAAGCGGTAGTAATTTTAGCAATTATTGCACTAATAATTGCTCTCTGCTATCCTTATTTGTCAAGCAACGGATTGGGTGAAATTGCAGTTATAGTTGCTTATGGACCATTGATGTTTGAAGGTGTTTATTATGTAATGACAAAGCACTTTTCTTTTGATGTTTTAATTTTGTCGCTAATTTGTGTAATGTTTGTGAATACCGTATTATATGCACACATGCTAATGGATTATGATGGGGATAAAAACGCAAACAAAACAACCTTGTGCCTAAAATTAGGTTCTAAGCAAAATGCACTAAATCTTCTTTTGATTTTTTATGCATTCAGCTATATTCTACTAATTCCTTTTGCAATAAAAACGAATAACTACTTGTACTTTATTACATATCTTACAATTCCACTTGTTTTTGATTTATACAGAATGCTAAAAATGTACAATCAAGATAGAACAAGTATTCCAAATGTAAGATTTTGGCACAAACCACTAGAAAACTGGGATAAAATTAAAGATACTTATAATGCTCCATTTTATCTGAGATTTTTCTTTGCAAGGAACATCTCTACATATTTCATGCTCTTGACATGTATTGCAATTATTTTTGGAAGCTAAATTTAGGGTTTATTAAGAATTGTTAACATGAATTATCATGCTAAAACTCACTAATCACAAGGGTTTTAAAAATTAGTATATATTTTTTCAATACAAAATAGCACTTTTTTTTATAAGAAATTGTTTATATATAAGTAAGCGATAGACAAGAGCAATTAGCAAAAAGGAGAATATATGGCAAGAGTTTTGATTTCAATGCCTGAAGAATTTTTGAACAAAATCGATCAGGTTGCAGATGGTGAAAATCGTTCAAGAAGCGAACTTATTAGGGAAGCTCTAAGAACTTACATTTACAAACAAAAAATCAAAGAATCAACAGGAGCACTCCAAAATGCTAATATACTGGAGTCATTGTTGAGTTAATCAAGCGGCAGGAAAAAGGCGAACAGAATTGGGAAACATTTAAAAGCTCTCGAAAATTTTCGAGAGCTTTTGTTGTGCAATTAAATTAACCAAGTTCTATATTTGTTATATAATTGAAAAGAAAGAAGAAAGAAAATAAAAGGACTGGAAAATGTTATTAGAATTTTTAAATTCCAAAATACACAGAGCAACTGTAACTGACGCAAATTTAAACTACGTTGGCTCTATCACAATTGATGAAACACTTTTAAAAGCTTCAAACATAAGAGAATGGCAAAAAGTTGAAATTTTAGACGTAAATAATGGTGAAAGATTTCAAACTTACGTTATCAAAGGCAAAGCAGACTCTGGTCAAATTTGCTTAAATGGTGCTGCCGCAAGAAAAGTTCAACCAGGGGATAAAGTTATTATTGTTACTTATGGACAATTTGAAGAAAAAGAAATCGAAAACTTTAAACCAACTATCGTAATAGTTGACGATAACAACAAAATTGCAGAAATCAAAAAGTAAAATGTAAAGATTTTTAAAATTTTAATTTTTTATAAAAAATATCTGTTTTTAATTTCACAAGAATTAGAACAGGTATTTTTTTATTAGAATTATACATATTATTTTAAATTTAGAAAAAAATTCACCTAAGAATTATTAAAAACTCAAAAACTCGCAAACACCCTTTACATAATCTTTACACGTAAAAACTTGACCTTTTTTAATAAAGTTTTTATTCTAGTAAAGTAATCTAAAATATAGATTTGAAACACAGAGGAAAGAGGTTAGTATGACAGAGTTCAAACACGTAAGACTAGACGGAAAACAATTTACCAGAGAAGAAGTAAAATCTTTGATAAAAGAATATAATATCAAATTTATAAAACTTCAATTTGTTGATATTAATGGACAAGTTAAAAATATGTCAGTTCCATCAGAACAAATTGATAAAGCTCTTAACAACGAAATTATGCTTGATGGTTCGTCTATCAAAGGTTTCAGAAGCATTGAAACATCTGACATGTTCTTCCACCCAGATATCAACAGCTTCCAAATTTTACCTTGGAGAAATACTAACGGAGTAAATGCAGCAAGATTAATTTGCGACATTTACAACTCTGACGGAACGCCATTTGAGGGTTGTCCTAGATGTAACTTAAAAAGAGTAATGGAAGCAGCTGAAAAACTTGGTTTTTCAATGAATGTAGGGCCGGAAGCTGAATTCTTCTTATTCTCAAAAGACAAAGACGGAAACGTTACAACTGACACTCAAGATAGAGCAGGATATTATGATGTTGGTCCTGAAGACTTGGGAGAAGATGTAAGATCTGATATCGTTTTGACATTACAAGAAATGGGATTTGACATTGAAGCTTCTCACCACGAAGTTGCAGACGGTCAACACGAAATCGACTTTAGATATGCAGATATCTTAACCGCCGCAGATAACGTTACAACATTTAGAATTGCAGTTAAAGCAATTGCTGCTCAACACAATTTACATGCTACGTTTATGCCAAAACCAATATTTGGCATTAACGGTTCAGGTATGCACTGTAATGTTTCATTATTCAAAGACGGGAAAAATGCTTTCTATGATGAAAAAGCAGAATATCAATTGTCAGATACTGCAAAATATGCAGTTGGTGGTATCTTGAAACACGTAAAAAGTATTACTGCAATTACAAACCCTGTAGTAAACAGCTACAAACGACTTGTTCCAGGGTATGAAGCTCCTGTATATTTGGCATGGTCTTTGGCAAACAGAAGTGCATTGGTTAGAGTTCCTGCAAAACGTGGAATTTCAACCCGTGTTGAATTAAGATCTCCAGACCCATCTTGCAACCCATATTTAGCATTTGCAGCAATTTTAGAAGCGGCTTTAGATGGTATCAGAAATAAAATTGACCCACCAGCTCCTGTTGAAAGTAACATCTACAAATTGACAACCAAAGAACGTAAAAAACAAAGAATTGATTCTCTTCCTGGAAGCTTGTACGAAGCACTTGAATTGATGGACAAATCTCTAGTAGCACGTGCAGCACTTGGAGATCACATTTTTACAGAATTTATGACTGCAAAAAATAAAGAATGGGATTCTTATAGAACAGATGTTTCTAAATGGGAACTAGACAGATATCTAGAAAGATACTAAACTTCAGACCTCGAAAGAGGTCTTTTCTTTCTAAGAGGATTGACAAATAAATAAATATAGTAAATAATATTAATGTAACTATATGGTTTTACCATAAAGTGACCGGATGTAATTCCTTTAGTGTCACTGTTACCTAAAATTTTGCGAGAAGAACCGGATGTAATTCCTTTAGTGTTCTTCTCGTTTGTTATTTATGATAAAATTCAGATATGAATATTGACAAATACGATTATATTGAATTTAGCAAAATATATAAAAGAGTTATGGACATTGAACTTTGTTTAAAAGAACAATTGAAGTTTTCACTAACAGCGACGTTCCCAAACAAAATGTTTTACAGATTAATTCCATTTCTCAAATCAAACTTTAAGAACAGATATATTGAGGGTTTTGGAGCAAAATCGAGAGATAAAATAAATGATTTAATAAATTCAAAAATTTCAGAAGAAGAAAAAATAAATAAATTCGTAAGAATGGCATATTTATCTGATTTATTGAAAATATTGACAGAATACCCTGCTATTTATAAAGATATGAATTTTTCTAAAAATTTCTATAGAGAAACAGTAATATTTAATGACTTGAAAAAATATGCATCTGGACTGAAAAAATTAAGAAATGCAATCATGCATTTTGACATAAGAACATATAAGCAGAACAAAATAAGTTTTCTTAAAGCCCTTGGCTATTGGGAAATAATGTTAAACTGCTCAAATAGTTATATACATAAACTTCCACCAGTAAATCCTAAAATCAGAACAGTTTTAAAGCTAATTGCAAAAACAGACCCTAAGTTTTTTGAATTAAGTGATAGAATTGTTTGCGATATTTTTGATGAAATTGCATTTTTAAATGGTCGAGAAGTAAAAGATTTACCAGAGTATTGGTCTATAGTAAGAACATTCTATGAATTAAAAAGACATTCCTCAAAATAAAGTTGTTGACAATTGGATTACCAATATGACATAATAGTTTTAGATTATGAAAAATAATCTAAAGGTTAAATAGTATATGGGCCTATAGCTCAGTTGGTAGAGCAGTTGACTCTTAATCAATTGGTCGTGGGTTCGAGTCCCACTGGGCCCATTTTTATAAGTTATTTATGTATGTGTTTTAGTTTAAATAAGAGGGGTATAGATGGTTTGCACAGTTGATAAAAACAGGGTAAAGACTATTAGAAAAGCGTTGAAAGCTTTAGGTAAAAAGAATTTTGTATTCATCATGCACAACGGAAGTTTTCCGGCTGCAGCTGGTGAAAATACTGGATTTGGAACAATTAATTCAGATGGAGGTAAAGAATTTATCAATTATGCCTCTGGTTTATTTGATGCAATTCAAATGGGGCCGGCAGGTAAAACAAAAAAATCAGATTCTTCACCTTACACCGGTACAATTTTTTCAAACAACCCATTGTTTATTGATTTGAAACAATTAACGACTTCAAAATGGCATAAAATCTTATCTGAAACAACATTCAACGAAATTGTTGAAAATAATCCGAACAAAGGTAAAAACAGAACAAGTTATTCTTATATCACAGTAAAACAATCTCAAGCTATGATGGAAGCTTATGAAAACTTTGTTAAATTAAATGACAAACAACTAAATAAAGAATTTAACAAATACAAATTAGAAAACGATTCATGGCTTGATAAAGATAGTTTATACGAAGCTTTTTCTATTGAAAATGGTTCTGATTATTGGCCAAATTGGAAAAACAAACAAGATAAAAATATATTCAATCCAAAATCTAACGAAGAAAAAATTGAATTTGCAAAACGTATTGATGAAATTTCTAAAAAATACGCAAAAGAAATTGATGAATACAAATTTGAACAATTTGTTCTATATAAACAAAATTTAGAAACAAGAAAACTTGCAGAATCTAAAAATATCAAAATGATTGCCGATAGACAAGTTGCATTCTCTGACAGAGATTGTTGGGCTTACCAATCATTATTTTTAGAAGGTTGGTGCTTGGGTTGTCCTCCGGATTATTTTTCAAAAGATGGTCAGGCATGGGGATTTCCTGTAGTTAATCCGGAAAAATTATTCAATTCTGACGGCTCATTAGGTGAAGCAGGAATCTTGATGAAAAACTTATACAAAAAAATGTTCAACGAGAACCCTGGAGGTGTAAGAATTGACCACATTGTTGGTTTGATTGACCCTTGGGTTTACAAAAAAGGTAAAAAACCAATGCCTGAACAAGGTGCAGGCAGATTGTACTCTTCTCCTGAGCATGAAGAATTGAAAAAATATGCAATTGCAAAACTCGAAGATTTAGATACAACACTAACATCTGATAAAGAAAAGAGAGTTAAAACTCTAACAGAAGAACAAATTAAACTTTACGGAAGATTTATTGAAAAAATCGTTATTGCAGCAGCAAAAGAAGAAGGTTTAACAAAAGATGCAATTGTTTGCGAAGACCTAGGAACACTTACAAACCCAGTTGCAGCAGTTATGAAAGATTATGACTTGCTTGGCATGAAATTAACTCAATTCACCGTTCCGACAGAAGAAGATGATCCTTACAGATGTAAAAACATTACTCCTCGTTCTTGGGCAATGATTGGAACTCATGACAACCAACCTGTTACTGTTTGGGCAAATTCTCTAATCCATACTCATGAGGGTTACTTACACGTTAAAAACCTTGTTGATGATTTATTCTCAGAAGAACAAGATAAAGATTCTATCATTGTAAAAATGACAAATGATGCAGAATTCTTAAAAGAAACAAAACTTGTTGAATTGTTTGCATGTAAAGCAGAAAATATCCAAATTTTCTTTACAGATTTCTTCAATATGAAAGAAACCTACAATGTTCCAGGAACATCTGGAGATAAAAACTGGAGTTTAAGACTTCCTGATAATTATAAAGAAATGCAAACAATCAATTTGCCTCTATTATTGAAAAAAGCTATAATTGCAAGAGGAAAAGAATTTGCGAATAAAAATCAAAAATTAATTGAGGAATTAGATGAAATACAATAAAATCATTAAAACAATATTCACTTTAGCAATTTTAGTTATTGGAACATGTCAAATGTCTTTTGCTGATATTGCAACAGATGCAAAACTTCAATATAACAAAGGTATTGATTACTATCAACTTGGACAATTTGAAGAAGCTGCATCATGCTTTAAAAAAGCAACAGAGCTTGACCCGAATTATATTGACGCATATTACAATTTAGGTTCTATTTTAGAGTATTTGAAACAAGATGAAGCAGCTCTTGCCGTATTTAAACAAATTATTCTAAGAAAGCCAGATGACTATGAATCAGTATATAAAGCAGCAGAATTGAGTAAAAAATTGGGGGAGTTCGATAAAGCTAAGATGTATTTGACTCTTATTCCGCAAGATTCTTTAATCGGTTCAAGAGCAAAAGAATTAGCAAGTTCAATGGACACAGATATTCCAACAGCGAAAGCAGAACAAACTCAACCTCAAACATATATTGATGCAGCACCACAAAATGATTCAAATGGAATGTACAGTGACATTTCAAGCCCAACAGGTGTTGTTACCGATAATAGAGGAAATCTGTATGTCGCAGGTTTTTCTGACAATACAATTTACAAAATCGGACCTGATAATAAAAAAATTGTCTATATAAAAAGTGAAAAAATTGATGGTCCAATCGGGCTTTCTATTGATTCGCAAGGCAACATCTATATTGCAAACTACAACAAAGACAATGTCTTGAAAGTTGATAGAAATGGTGCGATAACAGAACTTATTTCAAACATTCAAAAACCTTATTGTATGTCGATTACAGGCGATTTGCTATTTGTATCATCTCAAGGCAGCAATTCTGTTATTCGCTATAAATTAAATAAATAATATCAATTATTATGTAAAAGATAAAAAGATTATCTATCTGACTTAATAATAAGAAGATATAAAAAACACAAACTTCTCCTTAACATTTAGTTAAGGAGTTTGTTATGAACGAAAATAAGTTACTTTACAAAAAGATGCCACAAGAAGAGCTTGTTGTTCTAGCGCAACAGGAAGATTTCAAGGCACTTGAAGAACTTATTAGAAGAATTCAACGAGATGTATTCGCAACTCTATCCTATATGGTTAATAACAACAATAATATTTCAGACTTAACACAAGAAGTTTTGCTAAAAGTTGCAAAAAATATTCAAACACTCAAAAATCCGAAATGTTTCAAAGGTTGGCTAAACCACATCATAACAAATACTTGCTATGACGAGTTAAGAAAACAGAAAAAAGCACCCGAAACAATTTCAATCGATTACACTTGTGAAGCACTCAATATAAATTTAAAAATCGATATCCCAGACAATAAAAGTAAACCTATCGAAAAGTGCATAACATCAGAATGTGAAAAATTTATCAAATCTGCAATCAGAGAACTTCCGGAAAGCTTTAGAATTGCAATTGTACTAAGAGAATTTCAAGGTCTGAGCTATGAAGAAATTGCACGAACTACAAATTCAAGTATTGGAACAGTAAAATCAAGAATTTCTCGAGCAAGAATTAAACTACAAGAAGTGCTTAAAAATTATATCTAAGGAGTAATATATGAACAAAGATCTAACCTGCAACCAAGTTTCAGCATTGATAAATTTCTATATAGAGGGGAAATTAAACCCAAGACTAAAAAAATACGTGGATTTACATCTAGAAAAATGCCCAAATTGTAGAAAAAAAATTCAAGATTTAACAAGAATTTTGAACAATTTCAAAGAATTAAAAAAGAATATCACAGAAGAAAAAGGAGAAGAATTAAACAAAGATTTTGTCCGAAATCTTTCTGCTTATGTTGATAATGAACTAAATGCAAATGAAAATATTAAAATAAAGAAAATGGCAATATCAAATCCATCTGCGAGAAAAGAGCTTGAAACGATGTACAAATTCAAGAGATTAATGTATTCCTCATACGAAAAAACAAAGAACGATGCAAAATATGACTATGCAAAAGACATTATGACTAAAATACAAGAATTTCCAGACTACACAACAACATACTTTTATAAACTGGCATGCGTTTTTGTTTTAATAATAATGTCAATTATTGGAGGTTTTATCTACCTATACCTTTAAAGAACCTGATGAATATTTGTTGTAAGCCATAGTTTGAAAATCATTCATTCTTGCCATATTTTTTTCAAAAGCAGGTTTTTGACTTGCAGCAGGTTGAGGAAGTTTATCGTTCATTCTTTGAATTCCTCTTTTTTGACCGTGAGCAGCAATTTCATTACGTAAAAGAGGAGTAACAATGTTACAAGATAAAATAGAACCAACAGTGGTTGCAACCAAATCAACACCGTCTTTAAAAGAATTCAATTGGTTTTGAGTATCTTTAGGCAATTGAACATCTTTGAATACATTGAAATCAGCTTTTCCAATTTTATCTGCAAGTTTATTATCGTTCAAGAAATCTCTTAAAACTTTCGGAGCCCATTTACCGGTTTTAACAAGTTTTGCCGCAACAGACTTAAAAGATTGTGTAATCAAATAAAAAGATGCAATATTGACAGCAGCATCAGACATTTCTTGAGGAACAAGAAACATCTTTTGTTCTTTTGGAATTTTGTCATTAATCACAATCGCTGCAACTTGAGCCGCTGAAGACAAAATCCAACCGATTACACCTGTATGAATCAACATTTTCCCAGGGTTTTCGCCATAATGCTTTGCGATGTAGTCATTTACACCTTTGAATAAAGAAGCACTACTCATGAGCTACCTCCTTATTTTGCATTTGCAAAGCTTGTTCTTTCTTTGAATTTATACTATCAACAAATTTGTTTGTTAAAAATTTTGTTAATGGAGCATCAAGCAAGAAATTTGTTACAACCATGACTCCTAACGATAGAATTGTACCCAAAGATTTTTTGTACTGGTTCAAATCTTGCAAAATTCCGGCACTCGGAGTGAATAAAGTTCTTAATTTTTTGAACTTCATAGCAGGCGTAATTTCCGTAGGTAATTTTGTAAATGCATCAATTGCATGGATACAACCTGAACGGATTAAAACTCCGGTAGTAGTTCCTGCAATGATTTTGGCAACAGTTCTTGCTGCAGAAACTTTTCGTGTATCTTCGTCAACTTTTTTGTTGTTTAAGTCAATAAAAGGTTGCGACATCAAGGCCGTAACACCCAAAATCAATCTGTTTTCGGGAGAAGAAACTTTTTCTCCAACCCATTTCAAACCATTCAAAGTTTTTTCATTTGAAATAGTCATTTTCGGAACAATATTTACAATGCCCTGATTAATTTTTCGGGGTCTTTGAGATATTGAATTTGAAATTGAGCCTATTGACATACACACATGCCTACCCAAATATATAAGTAATATAATGGACATTAATTGCCTTATT
>JBNMKP010000009.1:0-14235 GCA_050874405.1 bacterium | reverse complement strand
TTCTTACAGAAAAAGATGTTTGCGTTGTAATTTCTGCAAGTGGAAATCCAAAATATTTATTAGGTGTTTTGGAAAAAGCTGATGAGGTTGGAGCTGCTACAATTGCGGTAACTTGTAACTCTAAAGGTCATATTGCAGAAGATGCAGGTCTTGTAATTTGTGCAGAAGTTGGACCGGAAGTTATTGCAGGTTCAAGCAGACTTAAAGCAGGTACTGCTCAAAAAATGATTTTGAATATGTTATCTACCGGTGCTATGATTAAAATTGGTAAGACTTATGAAAACTTTATGATTGACCTTAAAGCTGTAAATGAAAAGCTTAAAGATAGAGCAATCAGAATTGTTTCTCAAATTGCAGGTGTAACTAATAGTGAAGCTCTTGCTGCATTATTAAAATGCGATTGGGAAATTAAAACATCAATTATTATGATTCAAATGAAACTTGATGCTGAAAAAGCACGACTTGAATTAAAGAAACATGGTGGAGTGTTGAGAAGAATTATCAAGCCGGAAAGTTTAGTATAAAAGGAGAGAAAATGAAATTAACAGTTCTTGGAGCAGGGTGTTGGGGGTTAACTTTAGCATGGCTTTTAACTAATAACTTTGAAGATATTACCGTATGGGGAAGAGAACAAGATATTTCTCAAGATTTGAGAGAAAATAAACACACTTCAAAGCCATTAGAAGTTCAACTTGATAATAAAATTGAAATAACATCAGATTTGGCTAGTGCAATTAAAGATGCGGATATAATTTTATCTGTTATTGCAACTTCCGGTACTCGTGATGTTTGTGAACACTTGAAACAAGCAGGCATTAAACCTGAACAAATTCTTGTTAATGCTTCAAAGGGTATTGAATTACCATCACTTATGAGAATGTCACAAGTTATAAAAGATGTTTTACCGGAACAAAGATTAGTTGTTTTATCCGGTCCGACATTAGCAAAAGAAGTTCTTCAAGGTAAACCGACAGCAGCATGTGTTGCGTGTGAGGATATTGAAACAGCTCAATTCGTTCAGAAAGCTTGTAATGTTCCTAATAAATTCAGATTATATACAAATACAGATGTAATCGGTGTAGAACTTGGCGGAAGTTTGAAAAACGTAATTGCGATTGCTTCTGGTTTTGCTCATACTATGAATTTGGGTGACAACTGTTCAGGAACTCTTTTAACTCGTGGTATGGCAGAAATCGTTAGAGTAAGTATTAAGCTTGGTGCTAATCCATCAACATTGTACGGTCTTTCTGGCATGGGCGATTTGATTGCAACTTGTTCTTCTCCAATGTCAAGAAATTATACCGTTGGTTCAATGCTTGCTAAAGGAAAGAAAATCAATGATATTTTAGCTGAATTGGGTTCTGTAGCTGAGGGTGTTAAAACATCTAAAGCAATTTGCGAATTAGCTAAGAAATTGGATATTGAAGTTCCTGTTTCTAATGCAATTTATGAGGCTGTTTATACAGATATTACACCGGAACAGTTGTTATCAAAATTAATGAATAGAAAACTTAAAGAAGAAGAAAGATACGTATAATGAAATTCGCTGTCAGATATTTAAAAAATACATTTTATCCGATAAATGTGCCGGAATCAGTTCATCTTGAAGATGGACAAATGGTTATAGTCCGTACAGAAAAAGGTGAAGAGGCTTTAAAAGCTTTTTTAGTAAATTCTCAAGTCGAAAAAATTTGGGAACATTCTAAACGTAAACCGGAACCACTTCCTTTTGTTAGAGTTTTATCTCAAAGAGATTTGCAAACTCTTGACGAAATTAAAAAGGAAGAAGTTACATCATTTTTTAAATGTCAGGCATTGGTTAAACAACATAAGCTTTCTATGAATCTGGTTCAATGTCGTATAACTTTTGACAGACGAAAAATTACATTTTATTATACCGCACCTGAAAGGGTTGACTTTAGAGCATTGTTGAAAGATTTAACTCAGGTATTCACAAGGGTAAGAATTGATTTAAGACATATTGGTGTTAGAGATGAAACCTCAATTCTGGAAGGTGTTGGACTTTGTGGACAACCTTTCTGTTGTTCGTCTTTTTTGAGAAAATTTGCAACAATTAACGTAAAACTTGCTAAAGACCAAGGAATGCCAATTGCTCCTGGGAAAATTTCCGGAACTTGTGGAAGACTTTTGTGTTGTTTAACTTATGAATATTCAAATTATATTGATGCAGCAAAAGGCATGCCTCCGATTGGTTCTTCTGTGATGACTACAGAGGGACTTGGTAAAGTTTGTTATTTGCAATTTATGAGTGGAAAAGTTGCAGTTAAGCTTGAAGACGGTAAGACTAAAGAATTTGATAAGAACGACATTGAAATGGTTGATGCCGATGTAAATGTTGAAATTGATGTTCCTGCAATCAACAATTACACTGATGAAGATAGTTCAAATATTGATATCAAACAGTTGGAAGATGATAGAAATAGTTCTACAGGCAATGTCTAAGCTTGTGATATAATAAAACTATGAAATTAGGTGTGTTTCAAGGTACATTCAATCCTATTCACAAGGCTCATTTGAGGGTTGCTGATTTTGTTACGAATAAATATAAGTTTGATAAATTCTTATTTATACCTGCGTTCAATCCTCCTCACAAATCTTGCGATACATCATTATCTTTTCATCGGTTGAATATGGTAAAGCTTGCCGTTCAAAACAATCCAAAGTTTGATGTTTCTGATATTGAGTTTCAACGTGGCGGAAAATCTTATACATATTTAACTATTTGTGAATTATATAAGATGTTTGATATTGATGGAAAAATCAATTTTGTAATTGGAACAGATGCATTTCAACATATTGAATCTTGGTATGAAGTTGATAAATTGAAGAAAATTGTTAAATTTATCGTCTTTGTTAGGGAGGATAATTTTGATATTTCAAAGTATGATTATTTAAAAGGTAAAGGTTTTGATTTTGAATTTGAGCCATTGCCGTTTGAAGATATTTCATCAACAGAATTAAGAAATCGAATAGCTTTAAATGAACCAATAAATGATTTAGTAACAAAGGAAGTAGAGGATTACATATACAAAAATGGATTATATAAAAATTGAAAAAGATGAATTGATGGCTTGGTTAAAAGAACATCTCAGCGAAAAAAGATATACTCATTCTATTGGGACTGCAGAATGTGCGCAAGATTTGGCAAAAAGATTTGGTTTAAATCCAGAAAAAGCATATATGGCAGGACTGCTACACGATTGTGCAAAGTGTTTTCCAAATGAAGAATTGATGGATATTATAAATAAACATCTTAATGTCGAAAAAGTTGAACTTATGAATTACAAAACTCTTCATGCTCCGGTTAGTGCATATATTGCAGAAAAAGAATTTGGGGTTGAAGATTCTGAAATATTATCTGCTATTCGTTGGCATACCTTAGGTAAAATTGATATGACCGATTTTGAAAAGATTATTTTCTTGGCAGATAAAATTGAACCTAAAACAAGAAATAAGGACTATTTGGAGTCTGTTAGAGATTCATTAGATGAAGAGAATGGATTGAATAAGGCAATGTTAATTTGTTACAAGGAAACAATCAAGAGTTTAGTCAAGAGAGATTTGAAAATTTGTCCTGTAACAATTGATATTTATAACAATTTGGAAGATGTTGTTAATGTTAACTAACTTAATATATTAACATATTTCTTCACTTTTCATGGTACAATTTTTCTAAAGAGTGAGGGTTTAGATGAAATTACTTGAAATTAAGAATAACTTAATCAAATTGTCTTACGAAGATGGCGAACAACCTGTACTTGGAAGATTTTTGGTTTTGGCTGCTGATGCAAAATCTTATGTTGCACAGTTTGTGAACTTGAAATCTGATAATATACACAATTTTGCAATTGCAAGGTTGTTATTCACATTTACATCTGATGGTGTTGTAGATAATTATGATGGCTCTATCCCGAGTATGAAATCTGAACTTTCTATGCTTACATCTGAGGAGTTGTTGGATTTGTTGCCTGTTGAAACTCCAATAAAAATTGGAACTTTAGCTCAACAAGAAAGTATGTTGAATTTGGATATTTCTTGTTTTGAACATAATTTTACAGTCTTTGTTGAACAAGATTCAAATAAAGCTACATTTATTTCAAATTGCGTTAGACAACTTTTCCAAATGAAAGAAAAATCTGTAATTATTGATATTGATAATTTATTTGAAGATTATCCAAAAATTAAGCTTGCAGAAGACTTCAAACTTCCATTGAATTCTGAAATGATAGATTATTTGTTTGAATATGAATTAGATGGGGTTGATGCTTCAACTAAAGCAGTTATTCAAGATATTTTCTATGCTGTTCAACAGTATATTAAGTCTTTAGATTTTGAATTTTTACCAATAGATAATTTTGTTGATGTTGTCGCAAATCAATATAAAGAAACTCAAATGCCTGAATTGGCTCTTTTGAAAAATAAATTGTTAAAATACCGTGATGCGAATGTTTTTGCAAATACTAAAGAAGAAGTTTTGGCATTTAATGAAAAATTGAATGAGAAAAATTGTTCAATTATTGATTTGAAAGATATAAATGATTCTTTGCAAAAAGAAGTTATTTCGTTTGTACATGATGCTTTGAATTCAATTGATAAATATATTTATTTCTTTGTTCCGTTGAATGATGAAAATTCTGATAAAAAATTGTTGAAAAAATTGATTAATCATAATCATGTTTTCACTACATTCCTAGCGCCACATGATTATAAATATGCTAAAGAATTGAAGTCTTGTGCAGATAATTTAATGTTGTTTGCACCTCAATCTCAACAAAATGATTTTGCTTATTATAATACATTTTTAACTAAGCTAAACCTGAATGAATGCATTGTTTATGGAAAATTAACTCAAGGAATTCCGTTTATTGTTGAGTTGTTTGACTTGGATTTAGATTTAACTAAAGATGATGTTTTGGGGGATAGAGCATTATTCGTTCCTAAAAACGAAGATACAATTTTAGTTAGACTTGACGAAAACGGTAATAAAATTTTGTTGGAAGATTCTTTTGTTCCTGTTGATGAAAATGGAAATGTAATAACAGAAGATATTCTTTCTCCTGCGAAGGCAACAGAAGAAGATGAACTATTGGATAGTCCTGTTATTGAAGAGCAGGAACCAATTATTGAGGAAGAAGTTACACCTGTTGTGGAAGATGCTGTTGTTTATCCACAGGCTCCTACAGAAGAAGAGAATTTAGAACCTCAAAAGTTGGAACCGACAAATCCTCAAATAATTGAACCTGTTTCAAATATTATGGAAGACCCAGAATCTTTAACAATTGAAGAAACTCCAGTAGAAGAAATTTCAAATGACGATTTAACAATTTCTGATATTGATGATGATTCTGAATCAGAAGATATCCTAGAAGAAGCAGAAGAACCATTGAATGAAACTGCAGAGTTGACCGAAGATGATTTAGATTTTATTGAGGATACTCAGCCTGTTTCAGAAAATTTTATTGAAGAACCTGTTTCTGAGACTCCGGTTAGTGAACAACAATATGAAGAATCTCCATTTGTTCAAGAACAAACTCCTGTTGTTCCTGTTTATCCTGCAGATGAAACAACATCTACTCCATCAGATGATGATAGTGATGTAGGTTTTGCACAAGGTGATGCTGTTTCTCACCCAAGATATGGACGAGGAGTTGTTGAAAAAATTATCAAATACGGAAATAAGACTCTTTGTTCAATTTCGTTTGAAAATGTTGGAAGACGTCTTTTAGATCCGACAATTTCAGAATTTACTAAAATTTAGAACTTAAAAAAGAGGAATTGTTCAATTCCTCTTTTTTAATTATAGATATTTTTTATTTTCTTAATTTCTCTGCACCTTTTAAATAAACGAATTGTGGTTTAAAATCATCTTCGCAATTTATCACAACAAGAATTCGCAAACACATTGCAAGAGAATTTGGAACATCTAATTCGTGAAAACACATCATTGCTACATCATTCCAACCGAAAGCTAACCTCGGGAATGTTGCAGGAAAAGCTGCATTTAAGTCTTTGGTTGTTGTAAAAATTATATGCGAAATTTGAGAAGTTCCGGAAATGTTATTTTTTTCAAACATTGTGTTTAACAACTCTAAAGTTGCTTCCTCTAAAGCTTCTTTTGTGTTCACTTCTACGGTTATTGCTCCTCGAATTCCTTTTGTTGTCATTATTTCTTTACTCCGTTGTACCAATCTCGAGCAAGCATTTCACCTTTGCCCTCTGGTTTAACTTTTATTACTCTTAATAAACCGTTGCCGCAAGCGATATCAACACCATTTTTAGAAAAATTCACAATTTTTCCGACTTCACCTGTTCCATCAATTGGAGTTGATTCAATAATTTTAATTATTTTATCATTGAACATAAAGTAGGCACTTGGACAACGACAAATTCCACGGACAAGATTATTTATTTCAATGTTTGATTTTGTCCAATCGATTTGGCATTCTTCTTTTGTTAATTTGTTTGCCATACAAACCCCATTTTCGCATTGTTTTTGAGGTTTAAGTGTTCCATTTTGGAGATTGATAAGCGTTTCTTCAATCATTTGAGGTGATTTTTCTGCAATTTCGTTCCAAAGTTCTTCACAATTCATTGTATCTGATATTGGAATGACAAGTTTTTGACAAATATCTCCACAATCTAGACCTAACTCTGTAATCATTGTGCAAATTCCTGTTTCCTTATCTCCATTTATAATTGCACGTTGGATTGGGTTTGCTCCTCGATATCTAGGAAGTAACGATGCGTGAAGATTGATTGTTTCGTATTTCGGAATGTCTAAAACATCTTGAGATAAAATCTGTCCGAATGCAAAAGTTACAAAGAAATCTGGATTTAGTTTCTTTAATTCTTCTTGAATTTCCGGTTCTTTCCTAATTGATTTTGGTTGAAAAACAGGAATATTCTTTTCAACGGCAAATTTTTTAATTGGTGACATTTGTAATTTGTGTCCACGACCAGCCGGTTTGTCAGGCTGAGTTACAACCGCTAAGACATCGATTTTATCTGAATTATACAAATATTCAAGAGATTTAAGCCCGATATCCGGAGTTCCGAAAAATACAATCTTAATCATTTTCACCTAATTCTTTCTTCAAATTTTCTTCATCAATAAGTCTGTCAACGTCAAGGTCTGGTAAGTTATGTTTTTTCAGAATTGATTCTGTTTCAAATCTATTCATACAGTGATCAATAAATAAAACTCCATCAAGGTGGTCATTTTCGTGTTGAATGGCACGAGCCAAAAGAGTTCCGTCTTTTGCTTCCATAACAAAAGCTTTCCCGTGTTCATTTAAGGCTTTTACCATAACATTTTTATATCTTCTTACGTCAGTGTAAGCTTCCGGAAAACTCAAACAACCCTCGTTACTTTTGATTGCACCACTTTTTTTAATGATTTTAGGGTTAATGAAAATCATAGGGTTTAGAGGTTCTTTGTTAGTTGAAGCATCAATTACAAAAACACGAACATTTTCACCAATTTGTGGTGCTGCTAGTCCTACACCATTTTTTGCATACATTGTATCTAACAAATCTTGAACCAGTTCAGTTATTTTTTTTGATACTTTGTGAACTTCTTTTGAAGGTTCTCTAAGTGATGGTTCTCCGTAATGTAAAATTTTTCTTATTGACATAAATTTTTAGCCTTTCTAATTGTATTGAATTCTATTTATATCTTACTATAAATGCATATTCAATGCAATTTTGAAAAACTGTATTATCTAACATCTAAAAATTTATGAACTTGGGGAATAAGTCGTGTGTTGTGGTGAAGTGTGGTGAATTTTTCTAATAATTCATTACAAAAATCAGAATTTACACTCATTTTCTCTCCAATCATTTTTGGTTGAAGTACGAGTTCAATATCAAATTCATTGCCGATTTCAGCACAAGTTTTGATTTCCCCTTCTGTAATATTTTCATCAAAAACTATTTTTGCAAAAGTTTCAATCCCATTGCAGTGCGCAAAAAATTCTCGATGTTTGTCGAATGTATTTAAACCGGTTGATGTTTCAAGTTTGATGTCTGCAGAAATTATATCAATCAAATTTTTAATTTTTTTAAGATTGTTTGGTAATGTTGCGTTTGTTTCTAAATAAACTTTTGTTTGTCCTTTTATTAAAGGTAAAAATTCTTTCAAAAATTCGACAGATAATAGTGGTTCGCCTCCAGTCAAAGAAATTGAATGGAATGTTTTTAAATCGTATTCAGAATTAATTTTTTTGAAAAGTTCTTGTGGTGAAAACTCTTCTGAATTTGTTTTGTCAAATTCTGTGTCGCAGTAGTTACATTTTAAATTGCAATCACAAAATCTTATGAATAGTTGTTTGTATCCGACAACTGGTCCTTCACCTTGGATTGATGAAAATATTTCTTTAACTTTAGCATTCATTTTGTAAATTCTTTCTCACATCATCTGTTGACAAATTTTTAAGCTTTTCATACAGCTTAATTTCATCTTCTGACAAATCATGAGAAAATTCAATACTTACGGTGACGATTAAATCTCCGATTTTGCCGTTCTTTTTTATTCCTTGTTTTGCTATGCGGAATTTTTGACCAGAACAGGTGTTTTTCGGAAGTTTTAATTTTATTTTTCCATCAAAAGTAGGAATAGTTATTTCTTCTCCTAATGCGGCTTCAAATGGTGTAATTGGAACATTATAAAATATGTTCAATTTATCAAAATGAATTTTTGTTTTTGTTTCAATTTTGATATTTATGTATAAATCTCCATTTGCACCGCCATTTTTTCCGGAACCACCCTCACCTCTTAGGCGAAGCTTTGCCCCGTCTTTTATTCCTTTGGGAATTGTTACGGTAATTTTTTTTCTTTTAGAAATCTCTCCAGTGCCAAGACATGTTGAACATTTTCCGCCATTGACGAATCTGTGTCCGAAACATTTTGGACAGGTTTGAGTTGTTAATACGTGGATAATTCTTTTGCTTCCGGTGATAACTTCTTCGGGTGTAATTACGACATCTGTTGTAATGTTATCACCTTTTTGAGGTTTAGAATTCTCTTTGTTTTTCTTTTGTTTTTTTAATTTCAGCAACCAGTATTTAATTGTTTTTAGAAAAGAGTTATTTTTTTTATGTTCTTTTTTCTTATTTTTGTGTGCATAAAATTTTTCTTTATCTAAATCTACACTTGATGCATAGTTTTCATTTTTTGTTTTTGTTTCAGTGTAAGATTCTTCGGCTTTTTTAGATGAAGTTGTCGTTTTTTCTTTTTTAAAGAATCCTTTCAGAGTGTTGTATTTTTCTCTTTCTTCAAAGTTTGAAAGGGTTTCGTAAGCTTCTGTAATGTCTTTGAAAATCTGAATAGCATCAGGAGATTTGTTAATATCTGGGTGATATTTTCGAGCTAATTTTCTGTAAGCAGTTTTGATTTCGTCAGTTGAAGATTCAATGCTGACACCCAAAATTTCATAATAATTTTTTGTACTATTAAACGCCATACTATTTATCTAATGATAAAAATAAAAATTTCAACATCTGCAGTAGACTTAATGCTCATTCTAATAAATGAGGTATTTTTATAGTATTAGTATGATAATAATAAATATACAGAGTAAAAGGAAGCTCTTTCTAAAAGGTACCTAACCGACAAATTTATTAGTGACCTCGGGTTAGTATCCGACTAGAAAGGGGGCAATATGGATAAATTCAATTTAAGTTTATTTTTAATTTTTTTGATTTTGTTTATATTGAAAAACGGTTCTTACTCAGTGAATAAGAACCGTTAGACCTCGTAAGAGTTTCCGGTAGTTTGGGCAAACTACCACTCTGTATCATTATTATAACTTATCTATTATAAATTCTCAAGTCCCTATACAATAATAAATTCCGTTGTCTTTATTTTTCCTCTTTGCAAATTATCTTTTAGAAGATTAAATAAATGTATATTTTAAGTTGCTACTACTTGAAATATACATTATAATAGATTATAATAAAAACACAGGGTGGTAGTTCCTAGGCTACTGAATCCCTTTTAGAAGTCTAAGCGGTTCTTAACTGTTAAGTTGAGAGCCGTTTTTTAATACAAATAAAATCAAAAAGATTAATAGTAAGCTCAAGTTGAAATTATCCATACCGACCCCCTTTCTAGTCGGGAATCAACCCGAAGTCTAAGTCATTTTGCTGGTTGATTTCTTTTTGAAAAGAGGATTCTTTTACCCTGATATTTTATTTTCAAAGTCCTACATTTTATACAATAATAAATTCCGAAATGTCTTTGCGGTATTTGATGCCGTCAAAGTGAATTTCTTCAAGGTCTTCGTATAAATATTTCCTCGCTCTGGATAATGTTCCTGCACTTCGTGTTAGAGTGAATACAGGGCCTTTTGTTGTTAAATATTTATTATCATTTGTCTTTTTAACATTGATAAAATCAAGGTTTTCTATATCTTCAATATTTTCAAGCCCGTTTATAATTTTGTTATTTTGTCTTGATAAAACGGTTGCTGATGTTGAAAATTTATTATTCATCTTGATTTCTTCGTATTCATCTGAGAAAAATCCGTTTATGCAAGATGTGAAAATTTGGATTAAATTATCTTCTATTAGATTAAGAACGGCTTTTGCATCGTGTTCTTGGAAGAACGGCTTGAATTCATTTACATAGAATTTATCTTCACCGGTAAGTGTACATTCAACACCGAGAATTCCAATGTATGGAGTTCCTTTTTTATCAAGAGAAGTCAGAGTGTTTCGAACGATGTTTCCTACTCTTGAATATATTACTTCTGATGTGTTGATATCTGGACAGTAACAACCGATTCCGTTTGTTAAAATTCCTCCGTCGCCATCTTGAGTGAACTTGTAATTCTGAACAGATGTAATTGGAACAGCGCTATAGCCGTCTGTGATGTAGTAGATTGTAAAGTTTTTGCCGTAGGTGAATTCTTCCACTAAGATATTTGTTTCATTTTTTTGATAAAGAGTTGATAAAAATTCACGAGCAAGGCTCATTGTAGAACAAACTAGTCTATCATCAATTATACTAGAGTATTCGCTTACTTTAATTGTTACAGGAAAATTTGTTGTTCTTAGATAGTCTTCCGCTAATTGTTGTTTGTCAAAGATTCCGAATTTGGAAGTTTGAGCGTGAATTTTGTAGATGAATTTTTTCCCTGCAACGTTATTCAATGCGATGTTGCAAGCATCTTTACTTGGACCAAAAATGTTCTGTCCATTTGATTGAAAGAATGAAACTATGTCAGATTTCAAAGCTTTTTCTGATGTTGGAATAGTCAAGAAAATATCATTTTCTAATACAAAATTCAAAAGTCCTGTAATATCTTCCTCTCTATAATCAATATTTGTATAGATGTCTGACGGTATTCCATTGCCTGAAGCGATAAAAATTTCTCCGACTTCTGGGTTTTCGTGTAATTTTTTAGCTAGTGCTGATGATACAGCTCCACTTCCTATGATTAAAATTTTCTTTTTTTCGTTTGTCATAGGATAATTATACTACACAAAATGTATGATTTTTATTAAGTTATTTTAAGAATTTTCAACGTTTTATGATATAATGATGACAAAATATCAAAAGTCATTAAAACAAAATCAGTTGAGTAGTGTTATTAGAATAGGTTGCTCAATAATTATGTAGAAAGGTAGCAGATGGCAGGTTTAGTTAATTTTTTATCAAACGTATTTCAAGCTCCGAGTGTGCAAACAGCAAAACCGGTTGTTAGACAAACTTCTAGCAATCCATATAGCAACAATCCGTTTGTAAATTATAACGGGAATAGTTTTTCATCTCGTTATTATGCGCAAAACAAACCTGTTAAAGGTGGATATTTTGCAGGATATTATAACGGCAAGCAAAATATTGTTGGTCGTAGATTATTTGTTGAAGTTTAATAGTCAGAGCAGTTTAAACATTCGCCAGTTTCAGGATCCCATTCTTGGTCTTGGTTGTAATAATCAGCTTTGTTAGGCATTTTCCAATTATTTTTCATCAGAGCATTGAAACATTCTGTACCCGTATCACAAGTACCTCTATTTACTGTTCTTTGACCATGTATTTGCCCTGTTTTGGTTATACCAAAAGTAAAATAATCTCTGCCAATAATATTTGGTCTTTCAGGACCGTTTACATCAATTGTAACCCAGCCTATTTCCGTAGGATTATTCCCTGCAGAGTTTATCGTTGAATCAATAACAATTGATGCCCCATTTTTTAATTTTACTCCATTCTCAGGAATATTGTTGTATGTATCATTATTTAATCCATCAAGGGTTTTATATGAATCACCCCAACATTCAGATTTCTCGGTACATTTTTGAGCATAGTTTAACTTTTCATAAAAACCGTCGGCAGTTGCCAAATCAGTATCGCTAAGGTCTTTAGTTCTTTTTAGAACCAATTGGTCACTAATGATTTGTTGAATTGCTGCGACATTACTTTTTAAACTTGTTGCTAGTGACGCATTATGAATTTTGTTTATGGTACTTGGAATTGCCATTGCCGCAATTGCACCAATGATTCCGAGAGCAATAAGTAATTCTGTTAAAGTAAAAGCTTTTTTATTTATCATATTTTTATTCCTTTTTAGTCGTCCCATTCGTCCCAGCTCCCAGGGTTGTAAGGTTTATGACATTCCCAACCGTCATCAACTGCACTTCGGCAGTTAAGACATCTTTCTCTGCTATAATACGGGTCTATTATTGTTTCTTCAGATTTATTATAATAGGCTGCTTTTTCAGGCATTTTCCAGTTGTTTTTCATTATTGCATCAAAACATACTGCACTATCACTGCAAGTTTTTTCATCATCTGCATGAACTCCAACAATTTTCCCATTTACTGCAATGCCAAATTGGAATCTATCTCTCCCAATTATATTAGGTTGTTCCGGACCATTAACATCTACATTAATAGTACCAACCCATAATCCTGTCTCTACGTCATTTGGAATGTATGAAATTGTTGCACCATTTTTTAGTTTTATTCCTCCTGATGGTGTTGAATCATAGGAGCTAACAGCACTTCCATCAATAGTTCTATAGCTATCTCCCCAACATTTGGTATCTCCAGAACAGGTTTGAGCTTTACTCATAATTGAATAAAAACTTTCGGAACTTTTAAAATCTGTATCGTGCAAATCTTTTGTTTTATGTTCAACTTTTTGGTCATCAATGATTTGTTGAATTGCAACAACGTTATTTTTTAATTGTGTTGCTAAAATGTTATATTGAATTGTACTTACGATACTTGGGATTGACAATGTAGCAATTACACCAATGATTCCAAGTGCAATAAGTAATTCTGATAAAGTGAATGCTTTGTTTTTATATCTCATAAAAACTCCTTTATTTTTCATTCTCTAAATATTTAGGGTCAAATCCTGATTGTTCAAGTAATAAATAGCAGTTAAATGCTGATGTTGATGATGCATTGGACTTGCAGGTATTTTCATTTTTGTTGTCTGCAGAACTATTAGAACTGCTTTGATAAATTCCTCCAACATCTCCGACATGAGAATTCATTGTGTCTGTATTATAGACAACAATACCGAATAAATCTAAGCCGGAAACATTTGGTCCATCTGGTCCGTTTACATCAATAAGATATTGTTGCCAATAAACTTTATTTGTATCAGCTGCATCTGCAGGTCTATCATTTGTTGTTTGGCATACTCTGACACCATTTTTCAATATCGCAGATGCTTTACAACTATTAGCTGTGAATGCGCCTTTATTATAATTAGTGTATTGTTCACTTGGGAACATAGAACCGTCTTTTGCTGTTCTAATAGCATTCAAGTTCTTTAAAAATTCATCAGGTTTTAAGTAAATATCAGTCGATGTGATATCTTTTGCACCTGTTCTAACGAGTTCATTTTGCACGGCATTGGTTATGTTTCCAACTGTACCTTGAAGAGATGAAATCATTGCTCTATTGGTTGTATCTTTTATTAACCCAGGAATGACAAGTGCTGCTAAAACTCCAACTACTGTTAAAGTTATTAGGACTTCACTCAGTGTAAATCCGTTTTTCATCTTAATCATAACCAATCCTCGTATTTGTTTTTCCTTGTCATACTGAGGGCTTTAGCCCGAAGTATCTCATTTTTAGTTAAAGAGATTCTGAATTACGCTCAGAATGACATAATATTTATCTTGAATGACGTATATTATATATTACTATTTTAACATTATTTTGTAAAAAGTTCAATTGTCTTGACGGAATATTTTGAGC
>JBNMKP010000008.1:0-14813 GCA_050874405.1 bacterium | reverse complement strand
CAAGTACTCCGCAAAATTTCGGATATGCAAATAATGAGATTTATTATAGAGAGTTAACTGTTCTTGGTAGTTATTCTCCATCTCCTGCAGATTTAAAAGACTCTTTTGACTTATTAAAAAATAAAGAGGTCAAAGTCGCAGGTTTATCAACAGAATACAATTTAGAAAATGTTCAAAAAGCCATCAATGACACTCTTGATAATAAAATTTTAAAAGCATATATAAAAGTTGCAAATTAACAAAATTATAAGGAACTTCAATGAAAGCAATTCAATATTACGGACCAAAAGACATTCGATATGAAGAAGTAATGGTAAAACCACCGGAAGATGGTGAAGTTGTTGTCAAAATTATGGCAGCTTTAACTTGTGGAACTGATGTAAAAACTTTCCGAAGAGGACACCCCGTTCTAATCAAAGAAATTCCATCAGGATTTGGTCACGAATTTGCCGGAATTATTGAACGAGTAGGGCGAAATGTTGAGGGTTTTCAAGTAGGAGATAGAGTAGTTGCAGCAAATTCTGCCCCTTGTGGAGAATGTTTTTACTGCAAAAAACAAGAATACAATTTATGTGAAAACTTAAATCTTTTAAATGGAGCTTATGCGCAATACATCACGGTTCCGGCTCGAATCGTAAAAAAGAATATGTTACACTTGCCCGACAATTTAAGTTTTGAAAGAGCTGCATTTTGCGAACCATTAGCAAATGTTGTTCATGGAGCAGAAAGAACAGGAATTAAAGCTGGTGATAGTGTCGGAATTATCGGCATTGGTCCGATAGGGTTATTGTTTGCAAGAGTTGCAAAACTAATGGGAGCAAGGGTAATCGTTGCTGGAAGAAACCCGATGAAACTTAAAGCCGCTGAAGATTTTGCTCATGTTGATGAAATTATTGATTTAAAAAAATACCCAAACCCAGAAAGAATTTTTAGAGAATTTTCAGACGAAAACAAAGGACTTGATGTTGCAATTGAGTGTGTCGGATTACCAGAAATTTGGGAGCAAATTTTTGCTTGTGTAAGACCTGGAGGAACAGTACACTTCTTTGGCGGTTGTAAATCAGGTTCAAAAGTAACATTTGATACGACAAAAATGCATTATGGCGATATCAAAATGATGAGCGTTTTTCACCATACTCCAAAATATTTTAGAATGGCACTAGACTATATTGCATCTGGTGATATGGAAGTAGAAAAATTAATCACTGATACACTACCACTTGATAAGGTTGAATATGCAATGAATGAACATATCCAAGGACGAGCTATAAAATTCTTAATTAACCCTTGGTTATAATAATCACTCATACATTTACATGATTTCGATTTTTTAAATTTTATGATATTTTATTAAGTATGAATAATACATTTAAAATAATTATATTTTCAGCAATTTGCTTTATATTATTAGGCTTGTCAATTTTTGGATTATCAAAATTAAAAGTTGATGATTTCCATAAAGCTGCAGTAATTTTTGTAGTTGATGCTTCAGCATCAAACCAAAAACAGTTACCAAAACAAAAAATGATAATTAGACAACTTTGCTCAATGCTTGACCCTGAGGATAATATCAAAATTCTTAGAGTTTCAGAAGATTCATATTTGATTTATGAAGGTTCTCCACAATCAAGTGCAGAAGTTCGTAAATCAATGGAAAAATTCACTCAATTCAATTCTAAAGAATACGGAACGGCTTATGGTTTATCTTTGAAAAAAGCATTTAACCATGCAATAAATATGAAAAAAGACGGATATGTTCCTGCAGTTGTCGTAATTGGGGATTTAGAAAATGAAGGTGAATCTTCAAAACAAATTAACTGGAACACATTCCCTGATGAAGTTGCGCAAGTTAAAAATCAAACCGGTGATTTTTCAATGATGTTTTTATATGCAGAACCAGAAAAACTTGATATGGTAAAAGAAAAATTGTCGCCTGTTTTGGGAGAAAATCATTTGATAATCGGTACTGAAATGACGTCAAACAAAGCACTTAGAAGATTTTTAAATGCTATTGGAAGATAATAATACAATGGAGTAGAGCTTTATATGAAAATTAGTATAAAATACTTGGATAAAATTCAAGAATTTGAAAACCAAAACACTATCGTTATCGGAAATAACGATAGTTGTAATTTTGTTATTGAAGAATTGAAAGAAGAAACAATTTTAAAACTTATTTACACTCAAAAATATAATAACTACGTTTTGGTTAATTCAAACAACGATAGAGAAATCTTGTTAAACAATAAACCTTTTTCTAAAGTTCTTGTTCCACAAAATTTTTCACTTAGTTCTCCAGAACTTCATGACAATATTGAAGTTGCAATTGAACTACCTAAAACAAGTTCGCAAAAAACAACAAGGACAATTGCTCATACAAAACAGACGACTCAAACAGTACAAACAACTACCAACAATATAAAAGAAGATGTTTTCAATAGCCCTGTTGAAACAAACAGAATTGCAATCATTAAAGAAATAGGTTATAAACTTGTAGAACTGAAAAATTCAATCCGTTCTGCAAATATCACATCAGTAGTTTTGCACATCGCTATGGTAATTCTATCAATTGTAAGTGCTTTTGGTGTTACAAACTTTTTACTTGGTTTAAAAGTTGATAACACATCTTCAGTCTTAAATCTAACAACAAATGTTGGATTTTTAATCTGTATATCAGCAATTGTTATTGCAATATCAATGATTTTGAAACAAGGAGTTTATGCACTGTTAGACTTCAATCAAACTAAAAGACTTGGAGATTCTGATATTGCACAAAAATTGATAATTTTTACCGGCATAATTTTTATGTTCATAATTTATGTAATCAATTTATTTTATTACAAAACAATCCCAGGATTTTTAGCTGCATCATTTTTTATTTCGTTACTATTTGTAGGTGCTTTAACAGCAGTTGCAACAGCTTGCGGATATTTCAAATTTCAAATTAAAAATTATCAACATCAATTAACAAATTGTGAATACAGAGAAGATTTTGAATCTGTAATGAAGAACTACAGAAATCTAATCAACACTTTTGTTAATAAATTAAGCGAAAACAGAATAAATAGTATTAAAAATAACTTAGTAAATAATCAATTGAAAATGATTGTTGAAACTTTTATCGGAATTTTGACAGCTCCATTCCTTGCTTATGGTGTTTCTAACACATTAGCAAGTTGTTTCCCAGAAGCAGCAAACTGGGTGAGAATTTCAGGTTTGAGATTCAGCCCGATATTCTTGGTTTTAGCAACATTTTTGATTATTTTCGCATTTTTCTCTTTTGTTAGAGCTTTTACAATTTCAAAACAAATTAAAGGTTCTGAAATCATTAAATTTGATGGATTTCATGATTACAATAGCCACGGTGTTACAGTTCTTGGTATTGATTCAATGAGAAATCTTTCAAGAGAAAAAAATGTTGTAATGTTTATTGCTTGTTTCATTATCCTTATTGAATTCACAATGAACGTGTCTTATTTCATCACTGAAATAGGTGGAGATATTCAAGGTATGTTTTTGAGCTTTGTTACAGCACTTGTACCAACAGCTTTACTTATTGCAGAAACACATCTTTTGAGTTCTACAATGTTCAAAATCAATAACTACAATGAATTATTATCAATGTTGGATTAAATAAAAAATGCAAAAGTGGTTCATTACATCTGGAATAGCTGTTTTTATATTAGTGACAATTTTTGTCCTATCGGTTGATGACTCTTCTCAAAGAAAGAAAATTCAATTCACTAACCAAAATTTCACACTAAAAAATGATGCCACAGATATTAAAAATGAGAATGTTGATATTAAAGTAAATCAATCAAAAATATCAAATACAAATGTTTCTGCATCTAACAAAAATATAAATTTAGGTGCAAACAACATTAAATTTCAAAACCAAAATTCAACAACTCAAAATACCAATTTTTCAAACTCTGATAGCAGATTTTCTAATAACTCAACAAAATACACCACAGATGGCTTCAATAATCAAAATACAAAATTAAATAAACAGCTTTCTGATTACGAAAATCAAAAGAAAAAAATACGTGATATTGAAAACAGTTTGAACAATACTCACTATACGCCAAAACCGGTAAAAAAAGACTTTCAACCGGTACAAAGAAACAGATATATAGTAAAAGATATCGATTGGAATACATGGAAAAGTAATTTCATCAACCAAATCATTGATGATAGTATGTATATTCATTCTCTTGATGCTTATGAACTTGGTTCTTGGTTTTATTACTCATTCAATGTTGATAAATACGGCAGAATTTCAAACATAACCGTCCGTTCAATGCAATTAACCCCAATGGACAAAGAAAGAATCAGAAAACTAATCAAAAGTTATGAATACCAAGACATAACCGTATTTCCTGCAAACACTCAAAAAACAACCGCAAAAGTTGATGCTGTCGTAATGCTTGGTAATAACGAAAAAAAATCTAGACCATCTGATTTCAATGAAAATGAACAAATAAAAATTAAATTACCATACTAACACTTTTACAGTTCTTAATTGTATTTTTTACACTTAAATGATAAAATATTTTTGTGTGAAAAAGGAAATGAATGAATGTTAGATAAAATTAAAAAAGATTTTTTAGCCTCAATAATAGTATTTTTAGTTGCATTACCCCTTGCAATAGGGATTTCAATAGCTTGTGGATTACCAATTTATAGCGGTATAATTTCTGGTATAATCGGCGGTATTGTTGTCGGAATGTTTTCCGGAAATTCATTACAAGTTTCCGGACCTGCAGCAGGTTTAATATTGATTATTGTCGAAATAATTCAGAAAATGGGAGTTGAACAACTATTTTTAATTATATTTTTAGTTGGTATTTTACAAATTATATTTGGACTTTTATCTTTTGGAAAGTGGTTTAGAGCGATTTCTCCTGCAATTATTCAAGGTATGCTTGCAGGAATCGGTATTTCAATTTTCCTATCACAATTTCACATAATGCTTGATAACACTCCTAAAAATAATTTCATTGCTAATATTACAGATTTATTTAGAGTGATATATAATTCTGTTTTACCTTTTGATGGCTCACCACATCATCATGCCTGTATGATTGGACTTTTGACTATTGCCATTATTTTAGGCTGGAACACGTATATGCCGAAAAAAGTTCAAGTTGTACCCGCAGCACTTGTCGGAATTATTATTTCATCTCTTGTTGCAAATTTATGCCATTTTGACATCAATTATATTCAGATTGGCTCAAATTTTTGGAGCGGAGTAACATTTATAAAACCATCTGCTTTTCAAAATATTTTGAATGTAAGTGTAATAATAAATGCATTAGTTATAACATTCATCGCAAGTGCCGAAACACTTTTAACATCAGCTGCGATTGACAAAATGTGTGACCGTTCAAAAACAAATTATGATAAAGAAATCATTGCACAAGGACTTGGAAATTCTTTATCCGGTTTTGTTGGAGGTTTACCAATCACAGGTGTAATTGTAAGAAGCGCCGCAAATATCAATGCCGATGCTCAAACAAGATTATCCGCAATTTTGCATGGTGTTTGGCTATTGTTATTTGTATCATTACTTCCTTGGGTGTTAAAATATATTCCAATTTGCGCATTAGCTGCAATCCTTGTTTACACCGGATACAAACTTATTGATATCAAAGCTGCAAGATACATCTACAAGCTAAGTAAAGGGGAATTTGCAATTTATATAATCACACTTGTATCAATATTATTCACAAACCTTTTTGAAGGAATTTTAATTGGTTTTGCTTGCGCATTTATTAAAAGTGCATATAAAGTGTTGAAAGTTGATATTGACACCGAGACGGTTGAAGAAGAAAACCGAATAATCGCAAAAATTCACGGTAATATTACATTTTTACAATTGCCGACACTAATTGATGCATTAGAACATTTACCAAAAGATAAAAATATAACTTTATGTGCAGAAAGACTTCATTATATTGACCATGCTTGCATTGATTTTATCAAAGGTTGGGAAAAAGAACGAAAAGAAGAAATGAAAAATTTTGATATTCATGTTGCGTGGGAACAAATGAAAGAAACTTACCCAAGTTTTAAATGGAGTACGTTCCATAAAGAACACGGAAAACATGATGCGCACTAATAAAATTAGCTAATTGTACAATAACGTATTTTTTACATCTATTAAAAAATATCTATAACTCAATTATTAAATTGAGAAAGATAAAAATAAGGAGTAAAAAATATGAGTATGTTTTGTTTTCAATGCGAACAAACCGCATTTCATAAGGCTTGTACTAAAAAAGGAGTATGCGGAAAAGAACCTGACACCGCAAACTTGCAAGATGAATTAACAAGTTCTGTTATTGAACTTGCAAACTGCGGAGAAATTAATGACGAAAACACAAAACTAATTATTGATGGATTATTTACAACAATTACAAACGTAAATTTTGACAACACTTCAATTAAAGATTTAACAGAAAAAATTAAAAATAAAATTTCTTGTGATTTCAAATTTGATATCAATGATGTTTGGAACTGTTCAGAAGATTTAAGAAGTTTAAAATCTTTAATTCTTTTCGGTCTAAAAGGAATGGCAGCTTATGCTCATCACGCTTGGATTTTAGGCTATAAAAATGAAGAAGTTAACAACTTTTTCTATGAAGCATTAAGAGCAATTTCAAAAGAAACATCTGCAGATGAATTAACAAAACTTGTTCTAAAAACAGGACGAGTAAACCTTAAATGTATGGAGCTTTTAGATAAAGCAAACACTGAAACTTTTGGAAATCCTGAACCAACAAAAGTTACAACAAATATTGAAAAAGGTCCATTCATAATTATTTCAGGACACGATTTAAAAGATTTGCAATTGTTATTAGAACAAACTAAAGACAAAGGGATAAATATCTACACCCACGGAGAAATGTTACCTTGTCATGCTTATCCTGAACTAAAAAAATATCCACACCTTAAAGGAAATTTTGGAACAGCTTGGCAAAATCAACAAAAAGAATTTGCCAATGTTCCTGCTCCAATTTTATTCACAACAAACTGCATTATGCCTCCAAAAGATAGCTACAAAGATAGAGTTTTCACAACATCAGTTGTTGAATATCCGGAGTGCGTTCACATTTGCGATAAAAAAGATTTTTCTGTCATAATTGAAAAAGCACTTGAACTTGGAGGTTACAAAGAAGATAAAAAAATGACAGGTATCAATGGTGGAGATATTTTAACTGTCGGATTTGGTCATAATACAGTTTTATCAATTGCAGATAAAATAATTGAAACTATAAAAAATAAGAGAATAAATCATATTTTCCTTGTTGGCGGTTGTGATGGAGCAAGACCTGGGAGAAATTATTACACAGAATTTGTCAAGAAAACACCAAAAGACAGTATAATTTTAACTCTCGCTTGTGGGAAATATAGATTTAATGACATTGATTTAGGTGACATTGACGGAATTCCAAGAATCATTGATATGGGACAATGCAACGACGCATATTCTGCAATTAGGGTAGCAATGGAACTTGCGAAAAACTTTAATTGTTCTGTCAACGAATTACCTCTATCTCTTGTACTATCTTGGTATGAACAAAAAGCAGTCTGTGTATTATTAACTCTATTGTCACTAGATATTCATAATATAAAACTTGGACCAACACTACCGGCTTTTATTTCGCCAAATATCTTAAATTTTTTAGTTGAAAAATTTAAAATTCAACCAACTACTACTCCGGAAAAAGATTTAAAAGATATATTGGGTAAATAATTTTTCTGGTGGCGGAGCTTTTTTCAAAGCTCCGCCGCTACTTTGAAAAACTCCTAAAATTTATACTGGAAATCTCATTAATTTTTATGTATTTTAAAATAAAGGAGTTTTATATGAATACTGCAACAAAATTTAAACCAAACGAAAAACAACAAGAATGTATTGATAATATTGAGGGTAAATACTTAGTTTTAGCAGGTCCGGGGACAGGTAAAACTTTTACAATCATTCAACGAATTAAGTCAATGATTGAGCGAAAAATCGACCCTGAAAAAATTCTTTGTTTAACATTTTCGGATGCAGCAACAAATGAAATGAGAACTCGTTTAGAAAAAGAATTAAATAGTGCAGACTTTGGAGTAAATATTTATACCTACCATGGTTTTTGTAATGAAATAATTTCCGAAAATTTAGCAGATTTTGAACTCCCGAATAACTTCAAAGTAATAACTTCTGCAATGTCAAACCAACTGCTAAAAGAATGTATTGATGAAATTCAATCAGATGTTTACAGAACAAAACGTAATGACCCGTATTATTTTATTACAGAAATTAAAAACGGAATAAATGAAATAAAATCTAATCGATTAGATAAAGATAAATATTTTTATAATTTAGAAAACAACCAAGATTGGCTTCCTGAACTTAATTTCCTAAAAAATGAATTAAAAGAAAAAACAGAAAAAGAACAAAAAATCACAAAAAAACTTTTGACAGGAATTGAAACTGCAGAAAAGAAAATTGCTAAAGCAAAAGAATTATGGAAGTTTTACGAACTTTATACCTCTAAAATGGAAGAACAACATTATGTCGATTTTAACGACATGATTAATTTTGTTCTGGAAAAGTTTGAAACAGAACCGGCATTTTTATCTAAAATTGCAAATAATTATGAATATATTCTTGTTGATGAATATCAAGACACGAATAAAAACCAAAATGAAATTGTGTTCAATCTTACAGAATCATTAGACAGCCAAAATGTGTTTGTTGTCGGAGATGATGACCAAATTATTTTTACATTTCAAGGAGCAAAACTTGACACCATTGAAAAGTTTTTAACAAAATTTCCAGACACTCACGTTATCTGTCTAACAGAAAATATGCGTTCAACTCAAAGCATTCTTGACACTGCAAGAGAAATTGTTGAACAAGATTCAAAAAGATTGGAAAACAATTCAAATTTTGCAAAATTCAATATTAATAAAAAACTCATTGCAAAAAACACCGATATAACTTCAAAAGATAAGCAAGTACGATTTTACAAATATGCAGATATTTTGCAAGAATACCAAGAAATCGCAGATGAAATTGATAATTTGATAAATTCTGAAGACTGTCCCAAAGATGAGAACGGGAACAAAAAGTTATCTGAAATTGCAATTTTAGCTAAAACAAATGGGGAATTAACCGCTTTTTCAGAACTTTTAAAAGAACAAAATATCCCATCTGAACTCAAAGAGGGCAAAAGTATCTTTGAAATCAAATCATCAACAGTTTTATATTATTATTTACAACTGTTGACAAATCCGGAACTACATAGCGATAAGTTTTTCAAACTCGTACTATCTGAACCTTTTAATATTCACCCCAAAGATTTTGAACAAATTTATGAACAAAAATCTAAATATTTATCTTTTGTTGATGCAGTAAAATCAATCAATCCAGATGAATATATTGACAAAGCTAAAATTCAAAACTTTATACAAACTTTTGAATACCTATCACATTACAAAACAAATGAAACTTTAAAAAACACTATTTTAGAAGTCGGAGCAAAAACAGAAATTTTTGATTACTATCTAAATTCTGAAATTAATAAAGTTGAAAATATTGCAGGCTTGAAAAAAATAACAGATGAAGCTGTTGATTTTTCAAGTACTTATAAAAAAATCAGTCTTGAAGACTTTATTGAATATCTTGATATGTGCATAAATGATGAAATTGAAATTAAAACAGACAAAGCGCCATTAACTCTAAATGCCGTACAATTATCAACTTATCACTCCGCAAAAGGTCGAGAATTTGAATATGTTTATATGCCAAACTTACTTCGTGAAAAATGGGAAAGCGATAGAAGTTCAATGAAACCAATTGTTCCTCTATCACCATCTGAATATAAAACAGAAGAAGAACTAAAAGAACTTAAAATATCCGATAAAATCAAACTTATGTATGTAGGAATGACAAGAGCAAAACATACACTACGTTTATCTTGTCCAAAATCAGTTGATGGAAAAATTAAAACACCTACATCTTTTGTTTTGAATATTGAAGAAAATCTTGAACAAGAAAAAGAACCATTTACCTATGATATAGACTCATATTGGAAAGAACGAACAAAATCACTTCTAAAAAGAAGTTATGATTACCAAAAAGATTTCTGCGAAATTGTTGATAAAAAATTAGAGGGGAAATATTTTTCTCCAACATCAATCAATACCTACCTAAAATGTCCAAGACAATATTTATACAATTACATTTTAGAATTAGGAGCAAAAGATGGGAATCCGGATTCTATGAGCTATGGTTCTGCGGTACACAAAGCTTGTGAATTTGCAGTTAAATTTGCGATTGAAAATGGTAAATATCCATCTGGAGAAGATTTTATTAACCAATTCAAAAAAGAATTACAAACCTTGCCAATGTCCTCAATTGAGCAGAGAAAAATTCACATTGAAAGAGGAGAAAAAGCATTACAAGAATATTACCCACAACTTTGCGCTACCCCTATTTCAAATTTATTTAAAGCAGAAGAAAAAATAACACTTGAACTTGACGGGGTCAAATTCAAAGGAATAATTGACCGAATCGACAAAAACGATGATGGCTCTTATACAATATATGACTACAAAACAGGTTCTGCAAAATCTGAAAAAATAATTTGTCCAAGCGGAGAACACGAGGATTATTACAACCAAATCGGTTTATATAAATACTATTTTGAAAAAGCAACAAATAAAAAAGTTAAAAATACAACATTTATATATCCGGAAGAATTCACAAATAACCTGACTTTAGAATTCAGCGAAGAAGATTGCCTTGAAATAGAAGAAAAATTCAAATCTGCAATTCAAAAAATCAGGAATTATGAATTTGCTCCGACTTACGACAAAAACGCTTGCAAATGGTGTATGTATAAAGATTTTTGCAATATGGAACAAGTTTAAAATTAAAGCGGCGCAGTTTTCAACTCCACCGCTATTTTATTATTTCATTGATAATGATTTGATTACAGTTTTTGAACCTTTAACCTCATATTGTGGTGTCTTTAATGATTGTTTGGTTGATTTAATCTTTTTAGCCTTAGCTTTTGTTGATTTTGTTTTTGATGGATTCAACCAATCAAATGTGTAATTCAAACCTAATTGGAAACCAACACCTGTTCTTCCACCGTTTCTAAATACTATTTGGAAAAATGAATTCAATCTGTCTTTCCAAGTTTTTGTAACACCTACGCCGTATTGAATATAACCGTGTTTCATTTCAACACTTGCGAGGTCAACATTTCCGGCTTTACCGCCAACTTGGTCATTGATGTTATACATATATTGGAAAGTTGCGTAAACACTCCAAGTTTCTCTTGCATAAATGAAGTTCATTCCAGGAGCTACGTTAATTCCGTTCATCAATCCTGTGTTCATGCTCATTGCACCATAATCCGTTCCCCAGTTTTGACGACCAAATATATTATAAGAAACAAATGCTGTCGGTTGAATTGTGAAATGTTTTGTTGGGTGCAAGTTATATGCTAATTTAGCAGCTGTACCTGCAAACCAGTTACCTGTTCTATCAGTATAACCTGCAACAGACATTTCATTGTTATATCCTCCACCGTAAGCCAAAACAGAACCAATGAAATCATTTTTCATAAATGTTCCCATAAAGCCGCCTTGACCACCGTTTTGATACATTCCAACACCATTGAATGTTTGGTGAGCGCCATTATAACCGATGTAAGCAGTTGGCATAAATCTCCAACCTCGTTTCATTTTGATTACAGGGAAATCAGCACCAACTAATGAACCGTAAGAATTATTACCAACTCTTAAACCTTGAGTTAATGACAAGTTTTCAAAGTTAACATAAGATTTGTACCACAATCCGCCATCTTCTTTTTTGTATTGGTAAGGTGCAAACTGCGGAAGAGTTGAAGCATATTTATTTGCATTTCTTGTTTGAGCTAAAGTTCTTTCACTATCCAATGTCACGTGATTTAGCAACATATCATCAATAACTAATTGGTTGTTGTATGATGCTAGTGTTGCAACTTGACCTCTAAATACTTGAGGATTATATGCTCTCAAGTTAGATGTATAATATCCGCCTCCTGCAGATTGAAGATCATAATATCCAATTGGAGTGAAGATTTGCTTGTCAGTTGCTGAAAAATCAACTTTATCAATCGAATTTGCATCAAACACTTTGAATTTAATATGTCTGTCAATTGGAGCCTGACCAATGAAGTTGAAATCAGAAACATTTAATGTACCATTTGTATCACTTTTCAAATTATTTATAACAAAAGTATCACCAATTTTATTTCTTGCATCAACATCAATCGTAACATTGTTTTTACCATTAACAGTCATATCATTTGTAACTTGATATCTGTTAAGAGTATTATTCATTGCGCCCAATGTAGAATCTGAAGACATTCCTAAATCACTTACAAAGAAATGATTATCTGTAACTTCACTACCAATATGAAGAGTTGAACCATTTAGGATATCAACAGTTCCACCGCAAATATAACTATCTTTTCCATCTATATAAATATTTGATTTGTTGTCAAATATTGATGAACCTCTATTTTGTTGCAATTGTCCACCAAATGCAGAATTATCAACATTATCAGTTTTTAAAATTCCAGATGTTTCATTCTTGATTAAACCTGCCCAAGTATCATTCGAATCGAGATTAAATTCTGCACCATTTTTAATATTAACTGTTGCTCCTCGTTGAATATCAACTGCAACTTCTTTTTCAATCTTACTTGGAGATTTAATATCCATATATGAACCGTTAAGCAAATTCAAGTTACCTTTTGAAGCAACTAAATCGCCATTCATTCCATAATGACCATTAGCAGTCATTCCGTAATCTAAAGTACCACCTTCCAGTGAAATTGTACCGCCCCAAGTATCATCATCTGCAATATTTACATAGCCATTATCAGTAATTTTCAACGTTGAATTACTATCAATTGAAGTTTCAACTTCGCCTCTGATATGACCATTTTCGCCAATTGTTAAAGTTGAATTGATTATATCTAAAGTTCCACCGTTAGCTTGTAAAATACCATTAGCTTTAGTGAAATCTTTAACTGTCAACTTGCCATTATCAAGTAAAACTCCGCCTTTAGATTTCCACTCTGTATTTGAACCAAGTGTAACATCACCACCTTTTACATCTAACAATGCGTTATCTGCAATTTTTACGGTTGTAGCGTCTTTAATAACATCATTTGTTGAAGCCGTTAATTTTCCACTAACTAGATCGATTGTTCCACCATTAGCCATAATTCCGCCATTAGAAGTCAAACCATCAATTATCAATGTTCCACTACCAACAGTTGAATCATCACCAATATAAATGTCACCTTTCCAAACATCATTACCGTCAAGAGTTAAACTTCCACCATCAAGTGTGATATCGGAATTTTCAGCAAGATTAACATACGCATTTTTTGCAATATAACTACCATCTCCTAAAGTCAAAGATGCTTCGTTGTCATTACCAACATTAACAAGCCCACCATCAACTTTAAGTGTTCCATCATAGTCATTCATTGTATTCCAATTCAAAATACCATTTTCTATTGTTGACTCTCCAGCGAAAAATGTTGAATCTTTATTAACCTCAGTTGTTCCATTCTTTTGAGTGTAAGTTCCTTGATACTCAGAATTGTCAGCATTTAAGACCAGATGCCCATTATTTTCAATTGAACCACTTCCACTAATTGAAGAGTTAATCGTATTTGTTCCATACAAGAATGTTTCACCATTTGAATCTTGGTAAATATCATTTACACCTGAACTGATTGCGCCCTCTAAAGTTACATCAGTAAGAGTCATTTTACCGTCATTATAAATAGCGCCACCCTTAGCAGGTGCTCCAGAAACACCCGAACTATTGCCAGAGAATATAGTATTTGCAATATTCAAATTACCTTTGTTATAAATTGCTCCACCACTTACATTTGATGAAGAATCTTTGATATTTGCATTAATAATATTTACGGTAGAATTTGTACTTTCATTATTAACAACAGAACCTGCAGTAGTCTTGCTTGCATCTGCAATTGTTACATCTTTGATTGTCAAAGTCACATCAGCATCTTTTTTGATATCAAATAAACTTCCATGGGTTCCGGCATTTTCACCCTCGATTATGTTTCCAGAAATTGTACATTTGTCTTTGTCATAACCTGAAACAGTAAATGTTCCGTTCTTAGTTTCACTTAAAGACTGTCCGATATTATAAGTTTGTTCTTTATTTGTACCATCATCTGAGAATTGGAAAAATCTTGTACCATCAGTGGCATTCATCTCATACAAAGTATTGTTACTTGCATATTTGTTGATTGTCATCTGAATAGTATTGTCGCCATTCTTAGTAACATCATAGACCCAAGATGTAGTTGCAAGAGTAATTTTGCCATCTGTAATATCATTGAATGATGCACCAGTTAGAACATTACCATCATTTGTGTTATAAGTACCATTCCAACCGTTTTCTTTACCTGTAAGATATAACTCTCCAATATCAAATTTTTGACTACCATCACCACCACTGATTGTTAAAGTATCAGTTTTAATGTATTTTGAACCGTCAGTAGCACCGGCAACATCTTCAATTTTGATATTGAAACTCAATTTGTTATTGCTACCTGTAATATTTGAGAAGTTATAATCTTGGGTATTACCATCTGCATCAAGATTCAAATTGATATTTGAATCTTCAAAATTATAAATCGTTCCACCGGTAAAATCTGTTGTTCCACTCAAAGACACTTCATCTTTTTTGAATGAAATAGTGTTTTGTTGTCCAT